>NZ_JBQENW010000008.1:0-259606 GCF_052044835.1 Bacillus sp. 22475
ACAAATGTTAATTTTCTATTTTTACTCGATGGATATTATGTTATCATTCCTAATACATATATTAAGAGGTGAAGCAAATGGGGTTAGCGGCAATATACTTACGTTTATCGAGGAACGAAGAACAATTAAACATAGATGAGATTTTATTGAATCATCGAAACGCCTTAACTAAGCTTGCAAAACAGCAAAAGTTGACTTATGACATCTATCAAGAAATCTCAAGTGGAGTTAATACGGAACGACCGGAATTAAATTTATTGTTAAGCAGATTAGATGATTATGACGCTCTCCTTGTAATGGATATAGACAGAATTTCACGTGATAACGCTCATGCTGAAGAAATTAAGAAGATGTTGATTATCCACGATATTAAGATTTTGACTCCTCAAGGTGCAATTGATTTATCACAGGAAAGTAATGAAATGCTTTTCTCCTTCCAAGCAATGATGGCGAACTTTGAATATAAACAAATTCGTAAAAGATTGGGAAGGGGACGATTAGCAGCAGCCGAGCAAGGGAAATGGACAATGAGCAACAGAGTTCCACTAGGTTATAAAAAGAACGAAGAAAAACGTTTAGAAGTAGTTGAAGAGGAAGCTAAAATAATTCGATTTATTTTTCAAAAGACATTAGAACGAGTTAGTGCAAATGAAATTGCAAAACAGCTAGATATACTAGGATGGAGAAGTAGACAAGGTAAAGTTTTAACTTCGACGCACATTTCAAATATGAGAAGAAATGTTGTTTATTATGGAGTTGTAAAAGCAGGTAGGAAAGTAAATGGTAGAGTCGTTGATGAAGTGTTTGTTGAAGATGCTCATGAACCAATTGTAAGTAAGCAAATGTTTTTAGAAGTCCAAAAAATATTGGAGGAAAATACGACGGGGAATTTCTTTAATAAGTTAAAAGCGACAAGAAAGCTTCAAAATCTAATTTACTGTAATTGCTGTAAAAGGAAAAGATACATACAATGCGACGGAAATGGCGTTGATTATATAAAATCATGTATCTATAAAGTTGATAATAATAAATGTAGAGATCGTGGATACAAATATGAGCCAATTGAGCAATTTGTATTACAAAAGGTTAAAGAGAAGAAACCAGCTTTTGAACAAGAGTTGCGAATGTTGAAATCACTTGATACGACAGAGGTAGAAAAGAAACTATCAATTCAAAGGGAGTCTTTAGAGAAACAAATAAACAGATTTAATAAACGTCAACGGAATCTTAAAGAAATGCGGATGGATGGAGAAATTTCGAAAGCTGAGTTTTATGAAATGCGTGATGAAAACGAAGAACAAATCAAACAAGTTAATCAACAGATGGAGCTCATTGATATTAAACTCGAGAATTTATCTAATACAGATGAGGAACAAGCTAGATTACAAGATGCTATTAAAAAATTAGATAAATTAGAAGAGCTTAAAGCAGAATCATGTAATACGTTTTTGAAGAAATTTATAAAGAAGATATGGTTCAGTAGTAATACAGAAGCGAATCATGACACAACAAGACCAAAAGAAGACGCTACAATAGAAATTGAATGGCTATAAAATAGGGCTTCAGAATGGCTTTTAGAAGGCTTTAAGAGGCTGACTGTTGAATTTTTATGTAGGTTTAATAGGTTAAATATGGAGGTTAGAGCATGAGTGCAGAGGACATTTTAAGGCTCATCGAAGAAATGGAGAACGGTGAACGTTGGAAATTACTTGATAAGATGTATGATTTATATTTCAACAAAAGCGGACATTATGAAACGTTAGATGAAGATTATTGACCTGAATTCATTCAGGTCTTTTTTTATTTGTTCACAAATCTGTCACATTTACCACTTTAAAGAACATATGTTCGAGATATAAGAGTAATGTAAACAAAAACAATATTGGAGGTTTTATAAATGAAGAATAAATTTGAACGTGAAATTGCTGACTTAAAGCGCCGAATCAATGAAATGATTGATAACGATGAATATGATGAAGTAATTAATGCAGAGCTTGAGGATCTTGGTTTATATCAGAATGGAATTGATCCTTATAGCCCCGAGTATATATTAGAGGAAATAAAAAAGGTGCGAGAATATCAAGAGAAAATTAAAAGTATGGAGAGTTTATATGGGACAGAAGTGGTTGATGTTGTGATGGAATATGGTTGCGAACCTGAACAAGCACAGGAGTTCCTCCAATTGGAAAAGAAGTTTGGTGAGGAAATAGCGGAGAGAATGATTGAATCTGATTCTCAAATCCTTATCGACAATCGAGTGTGCTGTAGGCCTATGAATACATCAGTCTTATTAGAATTGATGAGCGATTGGACGTTAAAACCGATTGAAAACAATATGGAGGCACTAACATTTTATCTGCGCCTCGAAGAAAATACGGGTACTGACGCCGATTTTCAAGTTTATTTAAGAGGGAAAATTGATGAATTGAAAGAAAGGAAAAATCTAAGTGAAGGTGAATTTGCTAAGATAAATTTACAATCTTATGATAGATTCTATGATGAAAAAGAAAGCGATAAATATACTGAAATCCTTCTAAGAGAGGTATTTAAACGTGGTACGGAAATTAATCAAAGGCTGTTTGGTATATAAAATCTTTATTTTATAATTAAAAATAAAAGGACCATTTAGGTCCTTTTACTTTATCTTTTTCTATTATTTTGACGAGATTTTCTTGATATTTTCTTTTTATTTTTATTAGAATGTTTTTGGTTTTTAGCTCGATCTTTGTTAATATTTTTTTTCATAGACGAAGGAAAGTAATCCTGAAAAGCTCTAGGTTTAACACCTTGGTTGGCATAAAAAAATTTACGAGTTTGATAAACAATCTCTGCCAGTCCAATGCATGATCGCATTAATTCAAAACATTCAAGAACAAACTCTGTTAAATATATATTTTCAGGAGTTCCCTTTTTTTGATCGCCAGAAGGATAATAGGTTAATTTTTGAGTGATAACATCATAAGTATAACTTCTATGTCCTATTGCATTACGTATTCTATTATCAACTTTAGAAACGAAAATTCTATCGAAGCTTTCTTCACCATTAATAAATTCTAACTTTCGCCCTTTATTGCGCATTTTACTATAAGCTTCAATATCTAAAATATCTTTGTTTACATTTTCTTTCATTTTTTTAAAATCTGCTCGATGCTTTAAATTATTATATGCAACTATTAAATTTAAAATATCGCCTATATCTTCAAAGGTATCTATGTAGAAATCTTTAATATCTTCAAAATCAACAGTTGTTAATCCTAATTTTTTGATTACTTCTTCTTTGTGATTTTTTTCTGAATAAAAGTCTAATCCATAAATAGGAATAAACATGTGGAATTTATCAATAAACTTATTGATAATACCGAATAGCTTACGTTCATAATCAGCTAAATGACTTTCAAAGTGTTGTGCTATCAAAAATAATTGATTTTTTGCACTAATGTTATCCAACTCTTTGAAAATATGGTCAGAAATCCCTTTGAAATAATTGTCTGCAAAATTTTTGGTGAATATTAAATTTAAAAAATGAACTGCTCTTAATAATTCTAGCTCATTATCTGCAGGGAATTTTGTTTTATTTAATAATTTATGAATTTCTTTAGGTAAGTATGTATGATTGCCATTAAACCATAGTTCATTAATTCGTCTCAAAGTGGGCCAAGTATGTTCAATTTTATCTAGAAAATCAATGGTGTTTTGTTTGAAATTATCAATATTTCCTCCCATGGGGAATATACCATTTTTGAAAAAAGGAGAGCAAAAAGTATCCATATCTTCTGTATATGGACGCATTTTTTCAGTCAAGAGCTCTCCAGAAACTTCAATTAGATAATCGGGTTTTCCAATGCTCTCTAAAGGTATTACATTTTTTAATTTTATAGAAAATCCTGCATTTTGTTGATCTAAATATACGTTGCCGAATATTGAAATACCACAATTACCACATTTGATTCTTACTGGATAGCGATTTAACCAACCAAGCTGAACTTGTATACGAGTAATACTATTACAAACATTACATTGAAAATCATTTGTAACTATCATTTGAATCATCCTTTTAAAAACTTATTATTTCATACTACGTTTTATTATAATAGCAAATAATTATAATTTACCAGTTGTATTTCATGAAATGAAATTCTCATTTTATATACAAAGATGTATCATTATAAATTTTTAGCAGCTAGACTATCGTAATGTTCTTTTTGTCCAATCTTCGATTGTCCAAAGTAATTGCATAAAAAGTGTGCAAAAACTCGTTGGAAATGTATCAACCGCAATACTTTCGGGACTTTTTCGTAAAAAAGAATAATATAAAAAATCATTTCTTCGAGAACCTTTTAGGTTCGAGAAAAAAGACATACGTCAGTAGTGATGCTGGGAAAATAACTTTTAAAAAGTCCCTTCATTCCATTTACGTTTTGGTTATAGCAGATAGAAATATAACATAAGGAAATTAACCAAACGGAGGAATGAAAAATGACTGTTAAAGTTATTGATGCTATTTGTGGAGCAGGCAAAACAAGTTATGCAATTCAATATATGAATGAACATATGGATAAGTTGTTTATATATGTTACACCATTTTTGACAGAAGTTGAGAGAATTAAAAATCAGACTATTAAAGAATTCTTTGAACCGAATATTAAATCTGGAAACGGAAAGAAAATAAATCATGTTAAAGCTCTTGTTGAAGAAGCAGTAAATATTGTTATGACTCATGAATTATTTGCTAGGCTTGATGAAGAAACTTTATTCAATATAAAAAAAGAAGGATACGTTCTTATTATGGATGAAGTAGCAAACGTTCTTGATACAGTTAGTGATGTTGATAAAGATGACATTAGAGTAATGATTGATTCGAATCTTATTAAAATTGAGGAAGACGGGCAAATCACCTGGTTAGACCCTCTTTATCAAGGAAAGAAATTCAGTGATATAAAAATACTTAGTCTAAAGAAAAATCTGTTTCTCCATAATAATTCAATCATTTTTTGGACCATGCCTGTAAGTAACTTTAAGTCATTTAAAGATGTATATATACTAACTTATTTATTCGATGGTCAAATTCAGAAGTACTATTACGAAATGAAAAATATTAGTTATGAGAAATATTCTGTTCGAAAAAATGATGAAATGAAATATGAGCTAGTAACATATGATAGAACTCAGGAACCAAGAAGTTTAATTGGCAGTCTGCTAACTATCTATGAAGACTACCAGTCTTCTACTGGAAGAAAGAGCTCGATGAACTCAAATTACTTGAATAAGAGGAACAATCCTGAAAAAGCTTTGTCTAAAAATTGGTATGACAAAGCTGATGTTAAACAGGTTGAACAGATAAAGAAAAACTTAGTTTCTATTTTCAGAACTCAAAATCCTGTTTCTAATGATGAGCTATTTTGGACATCATTTAAAGGGCATGCTGCGTCTTTAAAAAATGTGAAATGTAAGTTAAATAAAAAGGATGATCGTTCAAAAGATAATTTCGTTCCCTTTAATACTAGAGCAACAAATGATTATGCTGATAGAAAAGCAACTGCATTTCTTCTAAATAGATTCATGAATCCAAATGAATATCAATTCTTTTCATACAGAGAAGTTGAAGTCGATGAAGAGTTGTTAGCAATATCAGATTTAATCCAATTCTTATTTAGAGGATGCATCAGAAATAATGAACAAATGTATTGCTATATTCCATCTGCAAGAATGCGACGATTATTGAAAAGGTGGATAAATTTTGAAATCTAGGAGGTATTTAAAATGTTTGTTGAAGTAGATCGTCATGGCTTTGGAGAAAGAGTTCAAATTACTAAGCCTCTTAAAGTTCCAAATCAAGTTAGACATATAACTTTGAAGCCTATTCAAAATGAAGACAATGAAGAAGTGAAAAGAATAAAAGAAAAATGGAAGGAAATGAAGGGAAGTCGTACAAAAAATGTCGGAAACATATATTAATATTAGAGAGATAAAAAGTTTCATAAATGTGAGAAAAACTGTCTAAAAATCGCTACTTGTTTATATTATAAATAGAGAGTCGTATAAGTAATAAAGCTTACTTATACAACTCTTTAATTTCCATATTAACCTCCTTTTTAATGCAAGTTAGGAAGAATCATTGTTACGTATGCAAGTAGTTCAATTAGAGATCCATTAAGCTTTTAAAGTTCCTTAATTCGAATTTTAAAAGTTTGTTGGATCTCGCTTCCTTAAAATTAAATAAAAGATTATTAGATAAAGCATTTGAAAGCATCCTTTTGAGTGTTTTATTTAGTAATTTTAGTTTAAATATTTAGGCGATACTTCGGTATCGTCTATTTTATTTTTTACAATTCACTGCTTTTAAAAGCAGTGTTAAGAACTTGAAAGGAAGTAATAAACAATGAAAATGGAACTTCGTGTTGCAGTCTCTGATTTACATACAAATACAGATGGAACAATGACAGTTTCCGGTTATGTTAATAAAACTGGCCAACTAAGTAATGTATTAGGAGTTACAAAACGATTTGTTGAGAAGATTTCTAAAGGAGCTTTCTCTCGTGCGATTCAATCGGCACAAAAAGATATTGATTTCCTTGCTGAACACAAGGGCGACTTAATTTTAGCTTCGACTCGCAACGGTTCTTTACGATTAACAGAAGATAATCAAGGCCTTTATATGGAAGCTACAATTACTCCTACATCATGGGGAAAAGATTATTACGAATTAATCAATTCTGGCATTCTCAGAAACATGTCATTTGGTTTCCGTACTATTAAAGACAGTTGGAGATCACTTGAATCTAATCTTTATGAACGAACAATTGAAGAAATGGAATTATTTGAGGTATCGGTTGTGAAAAATCCTGCGTATTCTCAATCAACAATCGCAGCTCGAGGCATCGATCTTGTTAAAGATGTTGAAATCCCGAAAGAAGTTAAAACAAACAATCAACTAAAGGAGAAGAGAGAAATGGAAAAGACGATAGTTAAATATGGTATTGAGGAACGAACACAAGAACAATTAGGACTAGAACAATTTGAGTCCTTTGTTTTAGGAAAACAAAATGGACAAGAAATAGCTGAAAATCGAAATAGTGAGGTAAGATTTAATACAACGGGAACAGCTGGTGGGGCCGTAATTCCTGAATCTGTTCACAATCAAGTAATTAAGAAAGTGGAAGAGCGTTCTCCTATTTTTGAAATGGCTCGTAAATTTCCATCAGTTGCAGGTACGTTAACGATTGCAAGGGAAGACAGCTTAGATGATGCAGGTTTTGTTGGTGAAGGAATTAATTTAAAACAATTAGCTATGGATTTTGAAACTGTTAAATTAGAACAGAAGAGAGCTGGGGCGGCTATCCGAGCTTCTAATCAGTTATTAAAGGATACTGCAATTTCAACATCAGATTATATTGCAGACCTATTATCACGTAAATTAATAAAAGCGATTGAAAAATCAATTTTAGTTGGTACCGGTGGAAATGAATTTAATGGTATAGTAAACGATACACTTGTTCCAACTGTGAAGGTAAAGAAAGTTGAAATTGATGAACTAATGGATTTGCATAATAGTATCCCTTACGATTATGCAGATGGAAATGCAGCATTTGTTATGGCACGTAAAACATATAACCAAATTGCTAAATTAAAAGATGCGTTAGGTCACTCTTATGTACAAAATGGAGTAGTAAATGGAAGACCTACAAGAACGTTATTTGGTAAAGCAATTTATATTACTGACGTTTTACCTGAATCGACACCAGTAATTTTCGCAAACTTTTATCATGCTTATGCAATAATGATTAAACAGGCTGCAAGATTACAACGAACAATTGATACTGAAAATGCTCTGGCAGGAACAACTACTTTCGTGTTGGATAGTTATATGGATGGAGCAGTCTATAATCCACAAGCTATCGCTAAATTAGTTGTTGCTTAAATTATTCGAACAACAGTAGATTATTTATTCAAAGGATCGGCATTCGCCGGTCCTTCTTTTTTTATTTTAAGCACTATTGAATGAGAGGTGGAATCATACAAATGAAAGAAATAGAATCAGTAATAAAATTTAGAGGTATACTTCGTGAAAATGATTATAGGCTATTGGTTGCACGTATAGCTACTCACTACTTAAAAGAAAAGGTGGGAAGTAAAACGGATTTACATAAAGCAGTAAACAAAGTACTAATATCACAACAGTTAGAACCAGTATCATTTAGTGTTATTCGTAATAACCTATATCCACAAAATGAAAGTAATACTTAAAGAGGTGAGATAAGCACTATCTTATATATGCGGATAAGGTGCTTATGAGAGGTGCTGTATATACATCTATAGGGTACAGCATTAAATGCGAATGTGAGGGGTTATATATAACGTTATGTATATACATCTCTATCAGAAGGTATTAGCAGATTAATAGCAGATACAAATGCAGATATAAACAGAATATAATCAGCAGTTATAACAGATATGTATGCTGATAGATAAGCAGAATGATATGCAGTGTGAACAGCATTAACAACAGCATACACATACGTAGTTACAACAGTTATAACATCAGTAAGTAAAGCAGTATCAATCAGCATTAATAGAGGATGATGTGAGCAGCAATAAGAAGCAGTAACTACAGTAGATGAAGCAACAACAACAGCAGATGCAACTACGATGATGATGCATTAATGTGTGTTGATTAATGAGGATGAAAAGGTGAGTGAAAATGTTGCTCAAACTAATGAAGGAAATGCAAAAACAAAACTCCGAAAAGTTCTCCGAAAAAAAGTCGATGAAAAAAACAAAAAAGTGTGCGGCTAAAAAAGTTTGGAAGATACCGCCTACCCCTTTAGAAAAAAACGAAAAATATCATGTAATAACGAGGGAGAGTACACTCACACACAAGGTACCAATTGGCCCAAACTCCGTTGAAATAAAAAAGATTATTCTGTACGAATAACCCTTCGAATTATTTTTTATTCTTTATCTTTTTTTTCATCTTCTCCCAACGATTGAGTGTCACGCCATTCAAGTGTAACTTTATCTCCGACTGCCATGCCTGGATAAGGTCTTATGTGAACCGTAACACCTTCACCAAATTCCTCTCGATTGCTTGGCTCATCTAGACTTGGGGTTTCTGGAAGGGCTAATCCTTCTTTTGAATCATTTTGCTTTTTATCAGACATATTCATCTTCTCCCTCTTAGTTCAATTTTAAATAGCCTCACCGATATTATTTCTTTTTTATGAAAGCTTATACCTTCTTTATCATCTAGTAGACGTTAGGTCTCTGACATTAAAGAAAACTCTCAGACTCCGTTGAAATAAAATAAAGCTCATTCTGATGAATGAACTTTATTTTTGAGCAGTCTTAACTGCTTCCATGAACTCGTAAACTTCTTTAATTAGTGGACTCTTTTGTAAATCAAGATGAAGCATAATATTCATGAATACCATAAGTTTTTCATCATCGTTTAATGCTTTGAACTCTCTGAACATCTCCGCATTGCTTTTAAGATCCATAATCTCACCCCTCCTTCTATCATACCACCATTTATTGTAAATAACCTCATATTTGTATTTGATTTCTACAAGTAACATTTTAAATTGTTTATCTCTCTAAGAATGTAATAACGCTTTAGAATGAAAAAGGGTGTTTAGATAATATGTAAAATTATATAAATTTATTGGTTTTTTTTGTATAATAATTATGAGTATATAGATTAAGGGGAATTTTTCTTATGGCAAAGACCATTAATAGAGATGCAGGAGATAAAACAAAAGGATTTAGACTACAAAGATTGAGAGCGATAAGCTTGCTATTCGACCAAATGGAAAAGAATGATGATAGAATTTCTGTATTTGCTTCTACAGAATATCTTGATGATGTTTATATAAAAAAAGTTTCTCCTGATGGAATAATTACATATACAGAAGGGGACAAAAATTACGATAACTCGAAAAAGTTTTCGTTTATGTCTAGAGAGGTAACAAATAGTTTGATAATCTTCTTAGATAATTGGTTGAATTGTGATATGAGTGATACTCTATACTATTGTTTTTATACAAATATCCAGTATACATACGAAAAAGATAATACTCCAACAATAAAAAAATTAGGAATAGAGTTACCAGAAAAGCCGATATTAGACTATTTAATAGCATATGAATTTAATAAGGAAGTAATAGAGTGTATAAAGAAACGACTGTTATATGAATATGAAGAACAATATAAAAATAAAGAGGAAAATGGCTATTTAGGAGTAATTAAAGAGTTCGAATATGCAAAATGGGTCAGTTTTTTTTCGAGAATAAGTTGGCAATTTGGCCAGTATGATGAAAAAGAATTAGAAGTAGCGTTAATAGATAAATTGGAAAAAAGGTCATTTTTAACTAATATTGATGTTTTGGGGAATGAAGATCTTATTATCAATTTACTAGAAAATAAATTTGGAGCTAATGAAAAATTTAATGATGCTATGTCCAAACATGTAACATCAGCTCATGTGGAAAACATCTTACTCAGAATAGCTAAGGATATAGTGAAAAAAGACAGTGATCCGGTTTATAGTGTATGGGAAAATTTAGAACCACCTACCGATAATAGGGGATTAAAAGATAAAATTTTCGATGTAGATAAAGACTATAAAAAAAGGAAAATAGGTTTGAAAGCAAGAGACATTGCATCTATTAAAGAAGAATTCCAGCAGCTATCTGACCAAGAACAAGGATCATATAGATATAGGATTTTTGAGGCGTGTCAAAAAAGATTAAATGAATTACTTGATAAAGAACTTCCGGTTGATGTGGATGGTTGGCTTGAAGAGTTATTTGAGGTATCAAAGAAGCACTTAGAAGATAAATCTAAAGATTATTCATACGTTATTCAGAGTGATGATGCTATACAAAAAGTCATTTTAGAGTTAATAGATAGCTGTTTTTTATCTTTTGATGAGAAAGGTTTTTACGATGGGAACATATAACGAGCAAATAAAGAAAAGAATAATGTTTACTAAGGACAGCGATTATTATTTTATTACGTATAATTCATTGTTAATATTAGATCATTTAAATTGTTATGAAGGTAAATCGAATTTTTATGATTATAGAAAATTAATATACATTTTACCTTTTATAGCCGAAAATACTCTTTTAAAGATCGTTACTAAAGAAGTTTCTTTAAAGGAAGAGGAAATAAAGATGCTAGAGGATATATATATAAATGCTAGATTGCGTGAGCCGATACTAAAATCTATTCTATTCACTCTTGAAAAAAAAGGTTATATAAAAATGGAGAAGAATAAAACTAGAAAAAGCATAGACGTACAGTTAGTTCCAAATTCGATTTCAAGTGATTTTTTGAACTCAGAAATATTTACAGTTGAGTCTAAAAACATCGCTCTTTTTAAATCGTACTATCAAAGACTAACGGTAATAAGCCTAGAAAGTTTAATTGCAAAACTTTTCAAGGAGAAAGGAGTGATTGTATGGGATATTTAAAGGTGGAGCGAGTTTTTTATGAAGGTGATAATTATTATTACGAATCACCATTATTTGAGAATGGTATAAATATTATAGAAGGTGAAAATGGAACTGGAAAGAGTACTTTTTCTAATTTACTAAGTTTCTCTCTTGGTAATTATGTAAGAGAGTTCGATAAAAGAGAAAGCAAGAAACATAATGAAATTGTTAATGATAAAAATAATTATGTCTTAACAACTGTTTCGATTGATGACAAAAAATATAAATTAAAAAGATTTTTTAATGATAATCGAATTTTTGTAGAAGAAGATGGAGAGATACAGGACTATTTAATTCACAGACCGCAAAATGATATTAAAATTTTTTCTGATTGGTTGCTCGAAAAATTAGGTATTCCAGTTGTCGAGTTTTTTCAAGGAACAGCTCAGTCTAAGTTGAATTTTTCTGATTTATTTAGATTAATTTATTATGATCAAAAGACTGTTCCTGAAAAAATTTATAAAGAAGCAAGAAATGATGGTAATTTTGTTTCGGACTCAGAATTTATGAGGAAAGTTATATTTCAAATGCTAATGGGTCATGAGTTTTCTGAGTATTATCGATTAATTGGGAAGCTCAATAAGGATAAAAGAACTAAGAGCAAATTAAAAGCGAGAGAAGACGGATTTGTTGATATTGCTAAGGAATTTGGTTATGGGGAATTACGTAATGAAACTTTAGAAGAAATAAAAAGTTTAATAGATGAAAAAAAATTACAACTCCAAAGATTGGAAATTTATGAAGGGAATTTGCTTAAGGTAGATGAAAATCCTTCTGAAAGTATCTCTAAAGTAAGAAACTACAAAAAGGAATTAATCGAAATAGAACTTAAAATCGAAAATGCCTTAAATAAAATAAATAGGTTGTATAAAGAAATACATAATATAAAAATATTAAAAGAAAATACTATGTTGGAAGTTACACAAATAAAGAAAATTATTCTAACTCATGAAGAACTAAATCTGTTTTCACCAGATACATGCCCTTATTGTGTAAATAAAGTCACAAGAGCAGAGGGACACTGTATATGTGGAAGAGAAGTATCCGAAAATGAATATGAAAAATTTTTTTATTCCACTGATGAATATCTAACTATACTAAAATCAAAGCAAAAATCTGTTGAAACCTTAGATATTGCAATCCAATCATGTGATGATGAATTTTCTATACTTCATGAAGAGCTTGAGAACCTTAAAAAACAAAAACAAAATAAGTTGAAGCTGATTAATGAAAGTAAAAAAGATGCTGAGAGAAATACAAATGTTGCTGTTATAAAAGAGGTACAGCAGAAAAAATTCAAGCTTAAGGAAGAGATTACATCCTTGCAACAAAACTATAAAGTAAAGAAGAATTTTGATGATATTAGTAAGTTGCTTATAGCAGTAAACAATTCGATAGCAGCAACAAGCGCTAAGTTAATAAAGAAAGAAAACGATGCACAAAAGGAAATAAAGATTCAAATCGAAAAATTTAATGAGATTTATAATAGTTTATTAGTAGATATAAAGGAAGATATTTATAAGGCTAGAATAGATGAAGAAAATTACATGCCAATTATAAATGAAGGAGAATATAAAGAGGCAAGTGTTGATGTTCCTATTAGACTAATGTATTTTCTAACATTATTAAAAATGTCAATAAATAATTCAAAGGTTCCTTTTCCAAGGTTTTTATTAATAGATACCCCTGAAAATTTAGGGATAGATAAAGATAATTTAGAAAAATCAATGGAGAAGTTTACAACTGCGGAAGAAGAGCCAGAAAAAAATAATTACCAAATTATTTTAACGACCGGAATTGATAAATATCCTGAGGAATTCTCTGTATTTAAGAGAGGGAGATCTTTATATAGAAGTCAGAAACTCTTGTCAAAAAAACAGTAGTTAATAAAATATCAATTTTATTATTTATTTTTATCACCTCGATATTAGAAAATCGAGGTGATTTTTTTATTACATATAAATGTAAATAAACTCTTATAAAAGTTTGAATGTTGAAGAATACGTACTAATGGTTTGAAAAGGAAATCTAAAATTTAATTTCCATAAAAAGGAATTTTTGATATAATATAATCATAGCGATATATTAAAATTTAAAAGGAGAAGTGAGTATGAAAAAGAAAATATTTATTTGGTTAGGATCAATCGTAGGGTTAGTTGTTCTTACAATTGGCATAACTCTCGGACTAATACATTTTGCAACCAAATCCGCAGACAAGAAAACAAGTGCTGAAGTAGAAACGAGCAAATATAAAGAAGCTCCGAAGGAGGAAGAAGAATCAATCACCGCCCAAATTGATGGTGTTTTCATGAATCTTCCTATTACTGAAAGTTCTAGCGAAGAAGAGGTTCTTACAGCAATGCACCATATGAGTCACCAAAAAGTAATCGCTCAAAAGAAATGGGGAGTTATCCCAATGTCTAGAAAGAATGCAGAGAAAGTACGAGACATCTTAAATAACAGTAACTTTGAAAAGAAAGCAGAGCTTTTAGCAATTGCTGAAAGGTGGGTTAAAGGAGACTACAGCCAAATCGTACTTGATCATAACTACTTCTGGTCTACTCAGGGTGGTACTGTTGGTAAAGCTACTGGAGTTTTAGATTTAGCATCCGAGAAAGAATTCGTTTCAAATAACTTCGGTGAAGAAATCTTAGCACAATTAGTTAAGCAAGGCGATTTAATAAAATAAAGCTACATAATAAAAGGCTATGAAGAAGCTTCCCTTTAGGGAGGCTTTTTTATTTTTTTTAGTTTTTGATTTACACTTTTCATTCTCTCGATAAAAAAACGATAGGGACATAGAACACAGACAAAACGTCTCGCATATCATATCGGCAGAGGTGAGAGGCATCATGAATTTTAAATACAAAGAAATTGGAAAGTTTGATGCTCGTAAAGCAGCAAAAGCCCTCCTTGAATTGGCACAAGAAATAAAACTAGAAGATGAAAAAGAACGTAAAAATGAAGATAAAAATGATAATGAGAAAGCAAGTTAAACCCGTACATATTCAGTGTGTACGGGTTTTTCTTTCTGATTTATAATTATATAAAGGAGTGATACACATGAAGGTGAACGAATATTCCGTTGATTTAGAGGATATAAAGAAGATGTTGGAACTTTACACAAAATTAAAGGATACGGATATTTTCAAGGAGTTTTACGAAGAAGAACTTAAGCCAATAAAAATAGAAAGATTACAAATATGAAGGTTTTAGATGGAGTTTATGTATACGAAGTCAATAATCACGATGGATTTTACGTAGAGCAAACATTGCAGCACGTTACAGAACAAGATATGAAAAAGGGCGATACGGAGTGGATTGAATTAAATTATAATTTCACGTTTGGTGATCTTGTGCAAGTAACTGGATATGATAAAGATGTTTTCCGTGTTGTTGGTTTTCGTACAGAAGTATGGAGATATAAGAATGACGCATGGGAAGATACAATTTATGAATTGTCACGGATTACGGATGGTGAATGGTTAGAAGCGGATGAGTCAGATTTAACGTTACTTGCGAATGCTCAAACGGCAAATGCAATTTTGAAGAAACTGAAACAAGATAAAGCAGGTATGAATAAATTAGATTTAGGTAAGTTAAAGTCAATTAACAACTCGAAAAAAGTGAGTGTTAAGACGAATCGTCAAGAAATCATTGATGGATTACTTGATATTTATAACGATTATCAATTATTGTTCGATACATTTAAAGATGAAGAATATAAAATTGTAATGGATGTTGTTCATAATTATTTAGTTAAATTGACAGAGAAAAAATAGTTAACTAGAAAGAGAGAATAAATTGAACAACAACATATGCAGTATAAGGTATGCCTACAACTATTAAAAAAATAAAAAGCCACTTTATAAGAGAGTCTGCCCATTGATCTTCATGCATGAACTCTTCTTTTGTTTGTCCTACTTCATATTGATTTTCCATTATTATTTCCCCCTTTGAATAGCTTGTACTACAATCGTATGCATCTCGTCCAAAGCTTATGACCTATAAAAAAATAAAATCTATTTTTCTAATCTCATATACATAATTTTGAGATTTTTTCATAAAACAGAAATAAAGGAGTGATGCTCATGAAGGAAATTGAAGTCGTGATTGATACGGAAGAGATTGCGGAGTTTTTTTATGAGCAACTAATTGAAAGAGGGTACGTCCCGAAACGAGAAGAAATTGAAGATCTCGCAGATATTACATTTGAGTATTTATTAGAGAAATGCATGATTGATGAAGTTTTTGATGAAGAGGATGAATGAAAGTAACGACGGGCATAACTCGTCGTTTTTTACTCTTTACAAACCTGTCACAAATATAGTCAATAATTATTGGTATAATGAAAAGGAAATTTTACTCAAGAGGTGAAGGGATGTTCAAAAAAATTATTGATTCTTTATTAGGAAAGAAAAAATATCGTTCGTATTCAAGTAGTGATTATCGTCGTAGAGGGCGCTCGTATTCAAGTAGCGACTATAAACGACGTTCATCTGGTTATGGACATCAACATTATAAAAGAAAACGTAAAAGCCGTAGCTTCTTTTCAAGTAGCTGATGAAATGGCGTCGTGTACTAGCATTATTTGATAGACCACTGCGAAAAAATACAATTGTTGCAGAACGTTATAAAATTGAATCAGTAATTGGAATGGGCAGTTATGGGGTTACATATGTCGTTAATGATTTACAAATAAATAGATATAAAGTCTTAAAACAATTAAGACAAAGTAAACAAAGATATGAGTCTGGTAGAAAATCATTTGAACAAGAGAAAATGATTTTACAAACATTGAATCATCATGCAATTCCTAGTCTATATGATCATTTCATATGGGAGAAAAAGAGCTTCTTTGTAATGGAGTACATGCCTGGTAAAAATTTTGAAGATTATATTTTCATAGATGGGTATGTATATACAGAACGTGAAGTTTTTGAGATTTTATATGAAATATTAGAAATTGTATCGGTGTTTCATAGTGAAGGCATTATTCATCGAGATTTACGCATTCCAAACATACTAATGAAAGAAAATCAAATTAGTATTATTGATTTTGGATTGGCTAAATGGAAAGGTGAGGATGATGAGCGAGCTACAACTTACGAAGGTGAACAAGCTTTGATGCGAGAAGTTCACTTTCGTAGCGACTTTTATGCGCTCGGTCATTTCTCATTATTTTTATTATATGCAGGATATGAATCTAATGAAAAAAAGGAAAAACCATGGTACGAAGAATTAACTTTGGAAAATTATAATCGCGAAATGCTTATGCGAATGTTACAAATAAAAACGCCGTACTATGAGAATGTACAAGATTTAAAACAAGATGTAGCTTCTGCTTTAGAGAGGATGGAGACTCCATGTTTCAAAAGTTTTTAGCAAGCGTTGGTATTGGAAGTGCAAAGGTAGATACTGTTCTTGAAAAAGATGAGTATATTGTTGGGGAAGAAATAGTTGGAAAGGTTCATATAACTGGAGGTTCAGTTAGCCAACAAATTGAAAGCATTTACTTAACATTATCGACGTCGTATGTACGAGAAGTGGATGATAAAAAAGTAACAGCAACATATGATTTAGAGCGAGTACGCTTAACAGAACCTTTTTCTGTAGAACCGAATGAAAAAGTTGAAATTCCATTTTCTTTTCCAATGCCAATTGAAGCACCACTTACACTTGGTATGAAAACGGTTTGGATTCATACAGGTCTTGATATTAAACGTAGTATAGACCCAAGTGACCGCGACTACGTTCAAGTGTTACCCAATGCATTATTAAGTAGTGTTTTAGATAGTGTAAATGAATTAGGGTTTAAAGCACGTCATATAGAATGTGAAGAATTACCGCATCGATTACGTAAGCAAGTTCCATTCGCACAAGAATTTGAGTTTATTCCGGTTTCTGGAGAGCATTATGGGAAATTAGATGAATTAGAATTATTAATCTTGCCACGTGCATACGACCGACTAGAAATTATTATGGAAGTAGATAGAAAATCCCGTGGTTTAGCTGGATTATTCGCTGAGGCGCTTGATCTTGATGAGAAGGTGATTCGTTTTACCGTAACAAGAGAAGATATCCCTGAGATGAAGCAAAAAATTAATAATTATATTTTTTAATAAACTATGCATAAAAAAGAAATGGAGAGGAAAACTAAAACAACCGCTCCATTTTTTTGCATAGTGAGGTTATGTATGTGAAACGATATCGACATTTATACTTGCTAAGTTTTACGTTACTCATTTGTTTTGTCGTATTATCACTTTCGTATCATACCGCTTGTATTGAGAATTTTGACAATATAGTCGCACATTTTATTCAAAGCTTTCGAAACGATTATTTGACGACCTATTTTACTTGGGTGTCTTTTATCGGTTCAAAAAGAATATATTTTCCATTACTCATTATTCTTGTAATGTATTTTCTCGTTAGAAAAAAGTTGCTTAGTGCGTTACTTCTAACAATTAATTACTACGGATCTCGTTATTTAAACAGTATGCTTAAACTATGGTACGAACGAGCAAGACCTGATGTCACGCAGCTTGTTACTGCAACTGGATATAGTTTTCCGAGCGGTCATACGATGAATGCTACTGCTTTTTTAGGATTTATTGCATACGTCACAATTACTGAAGATCGTATTTCATTGCATAAAAAATTATTAATTATTCTTATAGCAAGCTTTGTTGTATTATCTATTTCAGTTAGCCGAATATATCTTGGCGTGCACTATCCATCTGACGTATTAGCAGGATGGGCAGCTGGCGGTAGCTGGCTCGTTTTATGTGTTATATTTCATAAAACGTTCATAAAAAAAGAACCTATGTCATAATAGGTTCTTTTTTCATTGGCTCAACATGAATGTGTGCATGGTAAATTCCAAACTTTTTGCGAAGCATAGCCTCGATATTGTCAGTAATACAGTGACTTTCTCCAACATCCATACGAGCATCTACTTCAATTGTAATATCAACGTACGTTTGATTCCCGTACATACGAGCTCGAATATCTACAATGTTTTCCACACCGCCAATATGCTCAATAGCATCAGCGTATTCCTCCATTTTATCAGGATCAATTCCATCTGTTAGCATATGAGAAGATTCTACGAAAATCTCCCATGCAGTTTTACAAATAATAAGACCGACAATTAAAGCGGCAATAGGGTCTAAAATAGGCATTTGGAACTGAGAACCGACAATACCTACTACAGTACCAATACTTACGAGTGCATCTGATAAATTATCCTTTGCAGCGGCTTCTAATGATTTACTTTTTGTTCGTGCTGCAATTTTTTTCGTATACAAATACACGCAGTACATAACGACAGCAGAAAATAAAGCAACCCATGCAGCGAGTACATTAGGTGCTGCTTGTTTCGGATTTAAGAAAGATTGAATGGCACTAATAACAACTTCTAATCCGACTGTTGCCATAATGAAGGACGCAACAAGTGATGCGATTTGTTCGGCCCGCGAATGCCCATACGGATGATCTGGGTCACGAGGTTTACGAGATATTTTTAGACCAATTAATATCGCTAAAGAAGCACCGATATCCGTTAAGTTATTTAAACCGTCAGCACGTAATGCACTAGAGAGGGTAATATAACTGATGATGATTTTCATAGAGGATAAAAATATGTAGGCCATAATGCTGACAATAGCACCTTTATCAGCTTCTTTATGAGAAAGAGTATCCATTTTAATCACTCACCTTTCTTTAAAGGAATTCTTTCTATAAATAGAGTATCAAACGAAAGTCGTGTGGGTCTATACAAACATTGTTGACGTTTTATAGCTTTTTAAGAAGGGGATAACAAAGTTTCGTGAAGGAAAAATATGTTGAAAAGTACAAAGTCAGGGTGTAAACCGAATTGGAGTTTATTTACTAAAGAGATAGGAGGGTAGATGGATGAAGAAACGAATACTTTTCTTACTATGTATTATTCTTATCATGACAAGGCGTAATTCATTAAACGATGAAAAACGTCAAAAGATAAGTGTGAAAATAGATGAAAGCCCTCTGAAAAATATTTTCCAGAGGGCTTTTATTTTAGTATGCTTCTAAAAACTCAGTAACTTGCTCTTCAGTTTTTGCGTTAGCACTATGTAAGTGGCCTAACTTCTCACCATTTTGGTATACAAGTAAACTTGGAATACCCATTACTTGATACTCTTCAGCGATACTTGGAAACTCATCTTTATTAATAGAATACCATTCAAATTTATTGAACTCTTCCATTACATCTCCGATAAAGTTGTCCATACGTACGCAATCTGGGCACCATGTAGTAAAGAACTTAACAACTACTGGCTCCTCGCTTGCGATGATGTCTTTGAATTCTTGTTCTGTTTTAATTTCTTTCATAAGTAAAACTCCTTTCAATATCACACGAATTCATATGCAAAATTCGTATTTGCAAACATGTTGCAAACTTATTATTTGTTTTTTAGTTTTGTAGTTCGTTCACTCTTATAAAATTGTATGTAATATGACTGCGCTACTAAGTGTGAAAATAACGAAACCTCACTTTTCTTTATAAGCTTTTTCCAGGATTGTGTCAAACTTTTGAATTTTATACAGAAATTAAAGAAGCCCACACTTTGATTGAGTATGGGCAGAGGGACTAAAATTAATCGCTTATTAATTTCGAATAGATATTTAAATCGATAAGCTTTCCAGCTGATTTTTCGCTCTTTCTCAGAGTACCTTCTAGATTAATTAACTTTTATTATACAAGAAAATTACTACATTGAACAAAGGCGTTAATTGGAGGTAACGAAATGACAAACTCATCAATTGAATATTGCGTTCAGTGTGATTAAGAAAGTGGTGTATAAAGATGGGACGAGAGGAGAGTTACTTCCAAACTAAAAAAAGAGTAGATAATTTAAAAACATTTTACATTCATTTAACCATCTACATACTAGTCAATCTGATGCTTTTTTACTTTTTAAGTAGTGAATTAGCTATTTTTTATTCTATAAAGAAATAACTCCGAAGCTCATATCCTTTCATGATAATATAAAGTGAAGAGGAGGGCCTTCCCTTTAATTATTAGTACACACTAATCAGGTTTTACAGGTATTTAATTTTTTATCTAACTTCCCCGTATGTACTGAATTTTAATGTGGAAATGTTCGTTAATGCGAGATAAAAGAAAAAAGAGGATATATGAATGCTTGTATTAGGTTTTATGTTAATTGGTTTAGGTATTTTTATTGTTTGTCTGACTGTAATTGATGGAATCAGAGAGACAAAGGA
Source organism: Bacillus sp. 22475 (assembly GCF_052044835.1). Lineage (NCBI taxonomy): Bacteria > Bacillati > Bacillota > Bacilli > Caryophanales > Bacillaceae > Bacillus > Bacillus sp. 22475. Next base: position 20,763 of record NZ_JBQENW010000008.1, read on the forward strand.
ACATGGTTTCAGTGGGTTTAAAGATTTTATTATTATTATGCTGGTGCATATTATAGAAATAATCAGTGATTTATGGGGATTCCGATTGCTATTCATATTGATAGGATTGGTTTGCATCGGATTTGGCGTTGCTATTTTAATAGTAGAATTGTAGTGGAAGATAAGTAAAGGGCATCTAATTAAGATGCCTTTTTATTTTAATTACAAAAATTGAATAAGGTTAGAAATTATATGGTTGTAATGGGAATTGAGGGATATGAATAAAAAATTTTATCCCGCATTAACGGGCAGTAAGACCCCACTGATTAAAGTTTCACTTTATTAGGGATTTGCCTTAAACATTTATTACAGTCAAGAATATTTATAATAATATGAACTAAAAAAGGTCCAATTTTTGTAATGTTGGAGGGGATTATTGTGGACATAACTCAAAGCGTATCAAGAATAGTGGTTAATGGGAAAGACCTTTCTTTCACTTCAGTTCAAACCTCTGCATGGAATCATGGACCTGTAAATGATTTAATCGTTACGACGAATCAGAGAGTGAATGAGCTTTATCAATTCATGTGGTCGCAAGTGCCGGTTACGATTTCGGTATATTTCCTTCAAGGAGCGGATTTACTGAGGTTCGTTAGGGTTGCGGGAATTAATGAGCGTGTAACAGGAGAATATGTATATCATTTCATTTGGTGATAAGAAGGAGTCAAAGTAGTCTAGCAGCTACTTTTTTATTTTGTCATTTGAATATAAGCGAGCGGACTAGCTTTATAGTACCCACTGAAATAAAGAATCATAATATAATTTGTAATAAATTATACGGGAAGGGAGCTGAAAATCATGTTTTATTCATATTTTAATTCTGAAACTGGTATGCGGCCAGCATATGGTACATCTATAACGTATAGTGGAGCACAAAGTACAGTCCAAGCTATTCAACAAGCATTGCAAATGCAACAACAAATGCAACAACAAATGCAAATGCAGCAGCAAGGAGTACAACCATATTACTCATCCGTAGAATATTTTTACCCAGTACATCATGTTACACCGTACGGAAGTTCTTTTCTTACTATTCCATATGGAACTGTATACAACTTATAACTAGTAAGGAATGAAGTGGTGTATATAAATAAGGGTGCAGATTAATAGCGCCCTTATGAATAATAAAAATAGCTAGTCCAAACCTTATAAATCAATCTTACATAATATGTAGTAATAAGTTTGAAAGGGGAATCAGTATGTCTTGTTATTACTACTGTAAGTATTGTAAGGAGTATAAAAATAAGCATCATGATTGTTGTAAGAACACTAGTAAGTGTCATGATAACAAGGACAATCTTGTTAGAGCATCGGCATTTAGAGCTAGAAATACTGTGAATCAAAATGTTCCTGCTAATACTTTTGTGAAAGTGTTATTTCAAAATGAACAATTTGATTTAGCGAATGAGTATAATCCAGCAACATCTATTTTTATGCCGAAGACTAAAGGTGTATATTCTATTATTGGAACGATTGGTTTCTTTCCAAACGATCCAACTTTAAATTATAGAGCGCGTGTAGAAATTCGTGTGAATGGAAACGCAGCGATAGCTATAGATAATGACTTTTTTGGTCCAATAAGTTTTGGAAATGTCGTAAGTGTTTCGACGATTGTTCAACTGAATGCAGGGGATGAAGTTGAGATTTATGCACAAAGTAGTATAGATGGAGTTTTAAGTCCTTTAGAAGATGGTGCACATTTTGAAGCAGCAAGATTTCCTTCTCCAATTAAATAAAACTGATCATTAAATGTTTTTTAGTAGGTTTAGTTAATCCCCTTACCAAATGGTAGGGGATTATTATTGTTTTTCTAAAATATATAAGTAAATAGGTAAAGCGTAGTTTAATTTGTAGGGGCTTCAACCTTCTTCAGATAATAAACAGAATAATAAGTAACATGCTTGTAAAAACGCATTGTTAGTAAGTTTACTAGTTTTCTTATAGAACAAGAAAGACGGAATACATAAAAGATCGTATCATTATGTTTTTTCTTTACTATATAGAAATTATATATTGAACATAGATTTGTGTAGGGAATGCTAATACACTGAAAAGAATAGCATAAAGGCGATTACACTATATAAAAACAAAATCAATCCTAAGATGAGTAGTATTGGATGCAACTTGAACATATTTGATCTCCTTGAGTATATAAAGAATTTTAATATATTGTTGGTCAATTTAGAAGGGGGACGGTTACATAAAAAAAGAGCATACATAAAAAGTACGCTCCAAAGAAAGATAGGTTTTATGAGTGGATAATCTCCATACGATAATATATGTTCTTTTCATAAAAACGTGTAAAAAATCAATGAATTATCAATGGAATATCATAACATGAGTAATTTTAGTCTAGGAATGCAGTTATTTTCTTTCTCGGTTATTTTAGATAATAAAGTTGTGAAAATCGTGCATTATGCGGACTAACAACGGGATAGCGATCGTACTTCCGTTACATATTTCTTAAAGTCTGGATATTGCGTGATAGTTTGACATTTAGGGGTGCATAGTTGATTAATTATAGACACATTTGTAATTACTTCGTTACAAGGACCGAAAAATGTAATTTTTAGCTTTGAATTTGGTGGGATTTCGAACACGATAGGTTTTTTTTCCATGAAATCAGCTCCTAATATTGAGTATTATAATTTAATGGATATAGAGTCGTATTAGTATAATATGAAATTTCAGTGGATTTGCTTATAATAAAGAATTTCATAGTAGTAAAAGTGCTTAAAGATGTAAAGGGGAAATTGAGAATGGGAAATAAAATGTTTAATTAATATAATCAATAAATACGCAAATGGTTAATATAACTAATGCATTTTTTTGTTTGTTACATATTATGTTAGTAAGAATGGTATAAGGAGGTAGTATAAAATAGTGGAAGAAAATGTACAAGCTCAGCTTTCGCCACCGTGGATCACATATTTTAATGAATTAAAAAATTCAATAGGTGCTGATCCAACTGTTACAGTTGGGCCGCTTATTCCTGTTGGTGGTAATTATATTATTTTAGTGCATGCGTTAAGCAACGAAAAAGCGAGAGCATTAGCAACGCTTTTAAAATCTTTTGTACAATTTGGGAATGTAAGTGTGACAGTTATTGTAACGAATAATGAGAATGAAATTGTAAATCCATTTCCTTGTCCACTAGATGCATTTGAAATAGCTCATTTATTTCAAGTAGCACTAGAAAATAATCCTTATTTTGAACAAGTTGTGGTACAGCCTCAGTTCCCTGGCGGACCGAATGTTGTTTTTCCGGTTTTCGCTGCGGAAGTCATTCAGTTTTTCAATGACGATATTTCTAACTTATGTCAAACGTTTACAGGTGTTGCTGCCAATGTATTTCGTGATGTAATGAATGATGAGGTTTGTGATAGCCCAATATTATTTTCTACAAGTTGTGTTATGAACAGTGAAAATACACAATTACAAAATAAAGATTTAACACCAAAATTGTTTTATTAGACTATAAAAAGACATTTTCATTAATAGAAAATGTCTTTTTTATGCACCAATAGTGTGCAGATTGGACAATTGTAGGTTAACAGGAATAATCTTCAATTAATTAAAAATTTTCTAAATCTCAAATTTCATGGAAAGATAGTAATTTTAACTTAAGAATATATAGAAAATGAGAAATGATTTATATTAGCTGAAAGGGAATTGATATTGAAAGTTTTAATTTAATAATGTAGGGGGATTTTTTCTAATATCCGTAAAAATGATTGATACCTTGATTGATAGGACGAGATTACATAACAAATGAATAGTAGGGTATATTTCAAATATGAGAATGTTTTATATGGTATATATGTTAAAGTTAATAGAAATATTTCTGAAAGAGAATATATTTTGAAAAACAGTAAAGATTCTTTTTATTTATATTATAGATAGCTAGTTTTAGAGAGCTGAGGCTTACAATAAAACTAGCTATGAATAGGACATTCAAAAGGAGCTGGAATATATGGGGTATATTGTAGACATTTCAAAATGGAATGGAACTATCAATTGGGATATTGCAGCATCTCAGCTAGATTTAGTGATTGCTAGAGTTCAAGATGGCTCTAATACGGTGGATTTTATGTATCAAAATTATGTTAGTGAAATGAAAAAGTATAGTATCCCATTCGGTAATTATGCTTTTTGCCGTTTTATATCTATTGCTGATGCAAAGAAAGAGGCACAAGATTTTTGGAATCGTGGTGATCAATCAGCTAAGTTTTGGGTGGCGGACGTAGAAGTTCAAACGATGGCAGATATGCAAGGCGGGACACAGGCATTTATTGATGAATTACGCCGTTTAGGTGCGGAAAAAGTAGGATTATATGTAGGGCATCACATGTATTTATCATTTGGAGCACGTAATATTGAAGCTGATTTCGTATGGATCCCTCGTTATGGGCCAGCATATCCATGTGATATTTGGCAATATACGGATTCAGGGAATGTTCCTGGGATTGGGAAATGTGATCTGAATCGATTAGTAGGAAATAAGTCACTTTCTTGGTTTATAGATTCGAACAAAGCAAATCAATCTAACATAGTGTATAAACAGCAACTGAATGGCATTGGTATTGCAGTTTCGAAATATCCTGATGGATACGGAATAAATTTATATGAAAACCCCATGGATCCTCAATTTACAGGTGCACTCACTCAGAAAATTCCATATTTAATCTTAACAGGTTATTGGGGAGGCGGTGAGCAAGATATGATTTGTTTAGGGAACGATAAGCAGTGGGCATATTTAAAACATTTTAAGGTGAAATGGTTTTATGCAACTTCGAAATATCCTGTCGGCTACAGAGTAAATTATTATGAGGAGCCTGAATGTATGAATTATAAAGGAAATATAGATGGATCGACATCTTTTCGAGTGTGGGGTAGAGTGGGAAATGCGGTAGATATCGGGCAGAATAGTTGGATACCTGAAGAACATGTAAGTATTAAGTAACTATAGCAGCCGTATTGTTTTTGAGGTGTATGTAAAGAGTCTTCTTACTATACATAATAGTAAGAAGACTCTTTATGTTTAAAAATGGAAATGCATGATACATAGTCAACTCATATGAAATGAATTACATGCAGAAAACACACTGTTTTCACAATGCCTGTGTATAGTTAATTTGCATAATGATAAAAGTGAGGTATTTGAATTGAAAAAGAAAAAAATATTTATTGGAACAATTATTTCATGCGTGATGCTAGCATTATCTGCATGTGGTTCCTCAGACAACGTAGTAACATCAAAAGTAGGAAATGTTACAGAGAAAGAATTAAGTAAAGAATTACGACAACAATATGGAGAAAGTACTTTATATCAAATGATGTTAAGTAAGGCATTGTTAGATAAATATAAAGTTTCGGATGAGGAAGCAAAAAAGAAAGTAGAAGAAGCAAAAGATAAAATGGGTGAGAACTTTAAATCAACTTTAGAACAACTTGGATTGAAAAATGAAGATGAATTAAAAGAAAAAATGAAGCCAGAAATTGCATTTGAGAAAGCGATTAAAGCAACAGTCACAGAAAAAGATGTGAAAGATAACTATAAACCAGAAATGAAAGTAAGTCACATTTTAGTGAAAGATGAAAAGACAGCTAAAGAAGTAAAGGAGAAAGTAAATAATGGTGAAGATTTTGCTGCCTTAGCAAAACAGTATTCAGAAGATACTGGTTCAAAGGAACAGGGCGGGGAAATATCTGGTTTTGCTCCTGGACAAACAGTGAAAGAATTTGAAGAAGCTGCGTATAAATTAGATGCAGGCCAAGTAAGTGATCCAGTTAAAACAACTTACGGTTACCATATTATTAAAGTGACGGATAAAAAAGAATTGAAGCCATTTGATGAAGTAAAGGAAAAAATTCGTAAAGATTTAGAACAACAAAGACTACAAGATACGACAGGTAAATGGAAACAACAAGTAGTCAATGATTTATTGAAAGATGCTGATATTAAAGTGAATAATAAAGAATTTAAAGATACATTTAAATTTCTAGAAAAGAAATAATGATTGCAATCATAATTAGAAAAGGGAACTCATATAGAGTTCCCTTTTCTAATTAGTGTGTGAGTTATAAATAGATAGTAAGACAATACAATATTACATTTAAATATTAAGAATTACAATGGAAAATAATGGATGTTAATTAAAGGTGCTATAATTATTTCAACGAAAGTGGATATTATACGGTTTTCATTATGCAAGTTTGTTACATATATTTATTCTTTAATAATGGATATCGAACATAATTTAAAAAATAATACATATAATGTTTTTGAATAAATATTTAATATGGATAATTAGTAAAAAGCTGAGCATTCGAATGGAAAGGATGTTCTTTTTGGTGTGAAAATTTTAGGATAAATAATGAATCGTATTAAACGCGTCATTTACCACATCAATAAATTAAGGTGGGGGGAATATATGAAAGTAATCTTTCAAGGAGAGGGCGGCGCGAAAATTTTTGAGTCATATGATGAAAATGTAAGTGATTTATTAGCTATATTAAAAGAAACAAAAGGGATTAAAATCGGGATTGTTGAGTATAAAGTGTTAAAGTACGAACTTAATTATTTTCGTCATCCGAAAAAATCGGATACAGAGAGAGAGTTACATATAATAGTACAACCTAAGTATATGTAATGAAATATAATAATAAAAATCACTGATTCAGTTTTGTAAAGTTTCATAGAGTATGTAAGAAAAGAGAGTGTTGTAAATGCTCTCTTTTCTTATGCTTTGTGAGTTCGTTCATCATAGTATATGTTTTCAGTTATAGATGGTTAATAAACAAAAAAATTTAAAACTTTTTTGTTTAGGCAGGGATTTTATATTTGAGTAAAAAAATATACTATGAAGTATTTTTTATACGAATATTGGAGGAGTATAAAATGAGTTTAGCAAGTTACATAGGCTGTAATGTAGAAATTCCGTTAACGGATCCAGATTCTAATGATGTAATTGTTTTTGGACCGTGTTTTGCAGATGAAAGTATGCTTGAAATTATACAAGAGTATCAATTCCAAACAAATTACACATATGAGGTTTCAACTAGTTGGGGAATTGAACTTGTCGAGTGGCAAAACGTAAAGGAAAAAAAAGAAGCGAAAGAAAAATTTTTAACTTTATGCAAGATTATGGAAGAATATTTGGAAGGTGGAGACTATTTCGAATTATTTAGTTGTTGGGTTGGTGATGAAGATAAGGAACGAGTAGGGGAATTGAAATTAAAAATAAATCATTTTAATATAGATGAATTATGTATTCCAGAAAGAACATTAGTTAGGATAGAAAAATAAACATTGAAATATTTTTAGGAAAAGGCGATTTCACTTTGTGTGAAGTCGCCTTTTAGTTGTTATATGCATTTTACATAAGAAATGAGAAGTTTATTTGATAAAGGAAAAAAGTATGGAGATAAATAAAATTATGTTTTTTGTTAAAAAATAATAAGTATGGCTCTTCTCAAAAGAACGTAAGTTCGTGTATAATAAGAACGAATGTTCTTTTGAGGGGTAACCTAATTATAGTTTAGAAGTAAATCCGAGTTTAGTGCGTATTAAAAATAACTAAGGGATAGTATGGCTAAATAAATGTATAAATGATCAAGGAGATAAAAAATGAACGATGTAAAGATACAAAAAGAAGAAAGAGAGTGGGTTCCGTTTACAGTAATGTCCGAACAACTTTTAAATATGAGAAAGATTATTGGAGAGAAATTAAAAGTACAAAAACCGCTTTTAACAAACGAAGCAAAAGAGAGAATTTCTGATAAATTATTAACGTCATTACTGTCTGAGAAAGAAATATTGGTAACATATTTTGAAGATGGTTACATACTAACAAGCTACATGACTGTTGTACATATCAATCCGGTAAAACAAATTGTAATTTGTACAGACGCCTTTTATAAAACTTACGTATTTAACGCTATGGATATTATTGAAATAACGTAAAAGAAGCTGAATATTAAATGGCAGCTTCTTTTATTTCTGATTTATGAGACAAATAATACAAGAAAAAGCAGCTAGCTTCGTGCTAGCTGCTGAGCCCCAGGGAAAGGGAGAAAAAGATAGGGTACTCCAAAATCAACAAGAGCTGTCAAACAGCCTGATTATAGTATAGACAAATTAAAATTTTCTATACAAAAAGTTGAACATAAGATTAGGCTGTACCCACTTGGTTTTGATCTGCAAGGTCAGAATCAAATGTATTGGTCGCGCTAACACCGCTAAAAGTATTAACAACAAAACCAACGTTTGATGCGCCGGAGCCATTATAAGCTTTCGTATTTTCTTTCGGAGAAACGTTGTAGAAATCACCCAAGTTAAATGATCCATTACTATTTTGTACAACTAAATTTCCCACAACTGATGGCATAATTTTCACCTGCTTTATAATAAGTTGTTAACATTACTATATGGAGTTATAGTCCAGATGGTTCATATAATAAAAATTGAGGAATAGTAAAACGTTTGGAGCATGGATTTCAATAAAAGTGTGTTAAAATTAATATAATAAAGTTGAGTAATTTTTTTAAAAAATTTGTATAATTGATATATATGAAAATAAAGGAGGCAAAATGTAATGAAAGATATTATGAAAAAAGTTGATTTAACAGATGCCAAATCAAGTAATCTTGTTGCACTAATTTATAGTAATGAAGTTATATTAGTTGAAGACGCATTTTGTCCAAATGAAATAAAATTAAAGTTTAATGAAATTGCAATTTTATCTGCAATTAAAACAGCTCATATTGCGAAAGTGTCTATTAGGAAAGAACTTGAAGCGCTTTTTCATGATACGGGTGTTATATTAGTGAAACAAAATGTTGATTATGGTAGTAGCCAATCTATTACTATGCATTTTGAGCAATTTAAAAAATTGCAATATGAGATTGAATATTTAAATAAAAGTATGTAATAAGGCAGCTAAATAAAGGTGGAATGTGTTGTGTTGAAAAAGTGGTTTGAAAATTATTTGGGTGAATCGCATTGTAAACATAAATATATTTTTATTAAGATGCAGGATAATGAGGATTTTTAAAAAAGTACATTAGGTGTAATTTATATTTAGCAGTGTGAGAAATGTGGAAAAGAGAAGTTGAAGTGTAAAAACAATAATGAAATAAACAATGAATTTTTAGATATATAGCAAAAAGTAACCATGATGGTTACTTTTTTTATTTATGTATGCAATATCAAAACCATTACTAAAGTATGAGTTGAGTTGATACTATAGTAAATGGCTGAATAAAAATGAAGAGAGTAAGATATAGGGAAGGAGGATGAGGGAAATGCAGAGAAAAGAAATTAGTAAATCTGTAATTATTACAGGTGTGACACAAGGGTTAGGACGTGCGATGGTTGATCGATTTCATGAATTAGGGTGGAACATATATGGTTGTGGACGTTCAAAAGATAAAATTGAAGAACTAAAAAAACAGTACAGTAAAATACATGATTTTCAAGTAATTGATGTTTCAGATTCTCAGCAAGTTAACAACTGGGCAAATTATATACTTAATAGACATACGGCTCCCGATATGATAATAAATAATGCATCGATTGTAAATCAAAATGCACAACTTTGGAAAATTACGGCTCAAGAATTCGAAAATGTAATGAATGTAAACGTGAATGGTGTAGTAAATGTAATAAGAGCGTTTGTTCCCGCAATGGTAGCTAGGAAAGAAGGAATTATCATTAATATGAGTTCTAGTTGGGGGAGAGAAGGTGAAGCTGAGCTTGCGCCATATTGTGCCTCGAAATTTGCAATTGAAGGTATCACTAAATCTATGGCACTGGAATTACCTCATGGCATGGCTGTAGTTGCTTTAGATCCTGGAGGGAGTATTAGTACTCCAATGCTGAAGTCATGTGCGCCACAATATATAAATGAATCACCTACAGCTGAAACTTGGTCACATAAAGCAACTCAATATATATTGAATATAACAATAGATAAAAATGGAGATTCATTGACATGCCCAGCATGCATATAAAAAGCACCTTTAAGGTGCTTTTTATATTAGTAGCACATTATATCATTCACAAAATTACATTTGAAAAATAAAATAAAAGATTAAGGGTGGAATTTATTTATTCCGCTATTTGCTAATCAGTAAGACCCCCACCTCAAAATTCAGCGAAAGCAAAGAATTTAGGCGGGGGATGAAGAAAACCCCACTGATTAAAGTTTCACTTTATTTTGAAAGGTTTAGAAAATATTTAAATAGGTGATAAAAATGAATCCAAGCAGTTTAAAAGTTACAGGGGCATGGTTTCAAGTAGGAGGGAACCTTACAGCTGCAATTGGAACGACAAGAGGATTTATTGGAGAAGAGAAAGTTGAATCGGATCTTGTTATTGTAGGAAGCTCATTACAAGCCCTCGGGTATATATTACAAATCATTGCGAGCAATTATGATGATGGGGAAGAAAAAAGAGAAAATCAAAATATAGGCTTAGAGAATCAAAGTAAATTACTTGATCAAATAGGAATTGAGCTATTAGCATTAGGGAATATATCAAATGTAATAGGAACATATTTTAATATAAATGAACAATCGAAAGAAAATGATTATCTTATTATTACAGGGAACAGTTTACAATCGATCGGTGCTTTTTTAGGAGTAGAAGCAGCTTTGATGGATATAAATGTACTACAGAAAATTATTATATTAGGTAACTCCATGCAAAGTTTAGGTGCTGGATTACAAGCGTATCAAGGTGTTTCAAATGTATTGAAAGATGAGAGAGAAAATGAAGATAGTATTTTTGATAAGAAGGATGAGAGAATAATTGCACTCATTGGTATTTGGATACAAGCGATAGGAACGTTAATTTCTGCAATTGGAGTAACTGCAATAGAGGAAGAAAATAGGCTAGAAAACAATGAAAAGGTTGAAATGCTTATATAAATAGAAGGAGATACATGAATTTTATAGGTACGTTAAGATTAAAATAGTAGTAGGTTTTTTTGCCTATAGATAGAATATATAAAGTAAGAGATATTATATATACTTAATGAAAATTTATGTAACAACAACATCATAAGATTTCTTTGCGTATATTTTGAAAAGGGATATATAAAATACAAAATAAGGAGTTTTCAAGGGATGATGTATTTATTAGCAATTTTTCTTCCACCTGTTGCTGTACTATTTTGTGGAAAACCAATTCAGGCAATAATAAATTTCATATTAACATTAATATTTTGGGTTCCAGGAGTTATACATGCAATTCTTGTAGTGCATGATAAAAAAGCTGATCGGCGTTTGAAAAAACAAATTCAAGCATATGATGAAATTAATAAGAGGAATCGAAGATAATTCATCTGTGAAATATTTTTAAAAGAAAGGAGGATTAACCTCCTTTTTTTAGTGGGTGTTAAGTTTAAATTTTTGTGTGGCGGAAAGAATTTTTAATATAAGTTTTATGGTAATAACTTTTAGATTGTGCATGTAATAGGCCAGTATAAATACTTTCTGGTACATTAAAGAAATCGTACATACCATTCTTTAATTGGATTCGCAAAATCATAGAAAAAGGATTATAGCCAACAGCAACTATATTTTTTGAAATCACGGGAGATAGCTTCATCATTACGCAACTCCTCACTTTTCATTTTTAATAATTTCTTGTAGATATTGAGGTTGTGAAGTTGAAATCCTTATAAATTAAGAGGTATTATACTTATATGCAATATATTAAATGTTTGTTATACGTAATTATAAGGAAGTTCACACGAAGTACATATCGTTGTGCTATTTTTATTTCACCTTTGATTTATAAATAAGAAAATATTGACCATTTGAAAAAAAGGTATATTATTTATACGAGGTATTAAAAATTCACTTTTTACATTCTATGCTTAAAGGGGCAGCGTTATTAGGAAAAATAGAAGTGAAAATAGTTTGTATAAGAAGTATTCTAAAATTTATAATCTGTGAATTGGGAAAATATTGAATGCTCCAGGTCAATATACTTTCTTAATTAAATTCATTTTAGAAAGTGACCTCAATATTTTTAAGTAAATCAACGGGAGAATTGAAAGGCAGGAGAAAGTAACATGTCAGAAAATTATCGTTCTCGAGAGGAACGACGACAAGTTAAAAAGAAAAAACAGCCAGCTTCTAAAACACAAAAACCAAAAGGTAAAACATCATTCTTTCGCAAGTTTTTAATTACTTGTTTATTACTTGGTATTGTTGGTTTAGTGGCGGGGGTTGCTACCTTTTTCGTAATGATTAAGGATGCACCAAAACTTGAGAAAGCAAAACTTGTTAATCCGTTATCCTCAAAAATTTATGATAAAAACGGGGATTTGGTATATGAATATGGAAAAGAAAAAAGGACGAATGTTACGTATGAGCAAATACCTAAATTAGTAGAAAATGCATTTTTAGCGACAGAAGATTCACGTTTTTATGAGCATAGCGGAGTAGATTTTAAAGGTACTGCGCGTGCTGTTCTAGTAAGTCTTAAAGGAGATTACGGTTCTCAAGGTGGAAGTACGATAACACAGCAAGTTATTAAAAACTACTTCTTATCAATGGACAAAACACCAAAGCGTAAGGCGCAAGAAATATATTTAGCTTATAAGCTAGAACAACAGTATTCAAAACATGAAATATTAGAGATGTACTTAAATAAAATTAACTTAGGAAACCGTTCATATGGGATCGCAACAGCAGCACAAAACTACTATGGTAAAGAATTGAAGGACTTAACATTACCAGAAGTTGCGATGCTTGCAGGTTTACCGAAAGCACCGAATAACTATGATCCAACGAAAAAAGAAAATGTTCAAAAAGCAACAGAAAGAAGAAATGTTGTACTAAACTTAATGAATCGACATGGATATATAACAAAACAGGAAATGGAAGAAGCATCAAAAGTTGACGTAGAAAAGGGACTCAAGCCTGCAACTCAACTACAAACAATGCCATACCCTGCATTTATGGATGCAGTTGTGAAAGAAGTAGAAAAAGAATTGCCAGATGCTAATATCGGTTCTGATGGTTTAGAAATTTATACAACGTTAGATCCGAAAGCACAGAAACTTGCTGATAATATTTTAAATAATAATATCATTGATTATCCAAACGATAAATTCCAAGGTGCATTCACATTTATGGATACGAAAACAGGAGAAGTTCGTGCTATAGGTAGTGGCCGTGGAGAAAATAAAGCTGTATTTAAAGGGCATAATATGGCAATTGAATTAGATCGTGCAGCTGGTTCAACGATGAAGCCAATTTTCGACTATGCTCCTGCAATTGAATATTTAAAATGGGCTACGTATCATCAAATCGATGACTCTCCATTTAAGTATTCAACGGGTCAAGAAGTTCGAAATGCAGATAGAAGTCATATGGGTCCAATTACGATGCGTGAAGCATTAAAAATGTCGCGTAATATTCCTGCAATTAAAACTGCAAAAGAAGTAGGGATTAGTAAATCAAAAGAATTCTCTGAGAAACTAGGTATTACATTTAATACAGCACCGACAGAATCGACAGCGATTGGTACAAATGAAGTATCGCCAACTGAAATAGCGGGTGCTTATGCGGCATTTGGTAATGAAGGTAAATATACGAAACCGCATTTTGTTAAGAAAGTCGTTTATCCAGACGGTAAGTCACAAAGTTTTGGACAAAAACCAAAACAAGTTATGACAGATTCTACCGCATACATGATTACTGATATGCTTCGTTCTGTAGTTACATCGGGTACTGGTACATCGGCAAATGTAGGCTCTTTAGATGTAGCTGGTAAAACGGGTACGACAAACTATTCATCAAAGCAATTAGCTCAATATAAAATTCCAGAAAGTGCAACTCGTGATAGTTGGTTTGCTGGATATACACCGCAATATACGATGGCAGTATGGACTGGGTATATGAAAGATGGTAAAGACGAGTATATTAGTAGTAAAAATACGAAAATTGCACAGTTAATCTTTAAAGAAATGATGAGCGAAATGGCTACAGATAAATCACGCTTTAAAATGCCAAGTAGCGTTATTCAAGAAGGTAGTGAGCTACGTATAAAAGGTGAAAAACGTGATTCATCGCCAAATACTAGCGTACCGGATACAACGGAGCAACCAAAACAAGATCAACAGCAAAAAACTGAAGAAGAGAAAAATCAAGAAGAATTAAAGAAACAAGAAGAACTGAAAAAACAAGAAGAACAAAAGAAACAAGAGGAACTTAAGAAGCAAGAAGAACAAAAGAAACTAGAAGAGCAAAAGAAACAAGAAGAAGAAAAGAAACAAAATGAACAAAATAACGGAAATGGTCAAGGAACGACACCTCCAGCGAATAACGGAGGAGGCCAAGGAACGACACCTCCAGCAAATAACGGAGGAGGTCAAGGAACGACACCTCCAGCGAATAACGGAAATGGTCAAGGAACGACACCTCCAGCAAATAACGGAGGAGGCCAAGGAACGACACCTCCAGCACATAATGATGGAGGTCAAGGAACTCCAACCCCACCTGCAACAGTACAACCAAATAATGGTGGAAATGCAGGAGAGGTTCCTGCCAATAATGGACAATAAGAAAAATTTATAGAAAAGTTTTCAAAAGAGCACTTAAGATTTGTAGGAATTTACAATCTTAAGTGCTTTTTTCATTTTGCTACAGAAAATGTAATGTTAAGGGCTGGATAGAAGAAAAAGAGTGAATTAACGGAAAGAGAGGAAAGTCTATTTGCAAAAGATGGTATGTGTTGGTTATCCCGCAAAGTGACTAACTGTGATGAATCATATAAAGTATTAAATAAGTAAAAATTATATTCAAATCTTTAATAAATATCTTTCCTTAATGGTTACTTTAGTTGGGAAAATAATTTAAAAAGTCGAATTTCTTATTTAGGAAATTCGACTTTTTATGTTGAAACTGGAGTGAAGTTAATCTTTATTGCAATGTAGGGGGAATACAGTGATGGCTATTAAATGTTAAACGTGCCATAAAAATTTTGAAAATAAATTGATGGGAAATGATAAAAGACTTGAGCCTGAGGTGGTGGAGCGTAGCTAGGGTGATAAAAGGTAGTGCTACTTGGATGGGCACCATGATGCCAAAATGAAGGGGTAGCTTGACCTGGTGATTGGTATTGTTGCCAAATTGCTGGAAGTTCAATGCCGACATCGGAACTTGCTGTATGAACGGCGGGGGCATGTATTTCGGGTATCGAAGGAACCGCGACAGTTACTCTTGATGATAATACCCACATAAAATAATCACTCCTAAGTTGTGATAATAAATTAGTATATTCTTTTCACACGTATAAAGGTACATATATAGGACTTTCGTTTAAAACATGCGTACAAAGTCTTAAGACTAATGTAAGCTAATGGTGGACTATTTAATATGAAAAGATACGTCTATTTGCGGAGGGAAAAGAGATCAATAAAATGTACAATGAGGGTGTTAATCGTAATATTTTACGAGTGTATGGAGGTATTTTTATGGAACGATTATGGACGAAATCATTTATTCAAATGACTTTCGCAATGTTATTTTTATTTACAGGATTTTATTTACTTGTTCCAACGCTCCCGCTCTTTATTAAAGAGATAGGTGGCAATGAATCGCAAGTTGGACTCATGATGGGAATGTTTACAATAGCTGCTGTTGTAATACGACCGATTATTGGAGGAATGTTAGATCAATATGGTAGAAGATCCTTTATTATTTTCGGACTCATCTTTTTTGGATTAACGATGTATTCCTATAATATAGCATCGACTATTGTCCTTTTAGCTGTTTTACGTGTTATTCACGGAGTAACATGGGCTGTTTCTACAACAGCTGTTGGAACAGCAATAACGGATATTATTCCAGATTCACGCCGTGGTGAAGGTATGGGCTGGTACGGGATGGCGATGACAATTGCAATGGCGATCGGACCAATGATTGGATTATGGGTTGTACAAAATTATTCATTTCATGGTCTATTTTTATTAGCGACGTTGTTATCTTTTATGGCAGTCGTATTATCACTAATAACGAAGATGCCATTTACGCCACAAAAAGAAAAAGGGAAAATTCAGCTATTTGAGAAATCCGTATTAACAATCACGATTGTAGTATTCTTTTTATCGTTTGCATATGGAGGAATAACAACCTTTTTACCGTTATTTGCATCATCAATTCATGTGAATCCGGGAACTTTCTTTCTTGTATATGCAATTGCATTAACAATTGTAAGACCAATTTCAGGGAAACTATTAGATAAGTATGGAGAAGTATTCATCATACTCCCAGCATTATGTATTACTATTTTAGCTATAGTTGTTTTAACTATTTCAAATGGTTTGTTAGGTGTAATTATCGCAGCAACATTATACGGTATTGGATTTGGTTCAGCGCAGCCAGCTTTGCAAGCGGCAATGCCTACAATTGTTGATCCGAGTAAAAGAGGAGTTGCAAATGCTTCATTTTTTACAGCGTTTGATTTAGGAATCGGGTTAGGTGCTATTTTACTTGGAGTTGTTTCACAAATGTTTGGTTATCGTATTTTATTTTCAGGGAGTGCAATTTCGGCATTAATAGCCTTAATTATTTTCGTCTTCTTTGTAAAACAACGATTAGAAAAAAAGAGTTTGCGTAAACTGGAGGAATAAAGATGAAAATTTCAATTGATCGTAAAGCTCTGCAATGGTTCCAGGAAGAATTACGTATAAAGCACGGTGAATCTGTACGTTTTACTGTAAGGTACGGAGGGGATAGTTCAATTCAGCCCGGATATTCTTTAGGGGTTGTTGCTGAGAAACCAGATGGGGAAATAGTGTCAGTTGAGAAGGAAGGTATTATATTTTTTGTAGATTCTGATGATCTTTGGTATTTTCAAAACTATGATTTATTTGTAAGTTATCATGAGGAGATGGAAGAAATTCAATTTAATTATGTAAAATAATAACTTTATTAAAAATGAATAAGTTTTATATAAAAATTATATTTAAGAGATAGTGAAATAAATATCATATAGTAACGAGCTGTATTTATGTACAGCTCGTTTTTTTTATTTCTCAAATAAAATTAGAATAATTGTATATTTGGCGGTGTTATATGAAAAATCTTTATATCTTGTTTTTGAAAATACGCAAAGAAGTCTATTCTTTCTTTATAAAATATAAGAATTATTTTCAAAAAATTGTATTGTTACAGTAAGAAAAGTGTAGGAAACTTATCATTATAAAATAAATTGAAATCTTCTAAAAACTCTGATACATTGAAATAGAAATGTAGTTTCACAATATTGTAAAGGCTTACAGTTATGTGCACGAAGATCTATTAGGATTGGAGGAAATAATGATGAAAGCTGAAGAAAACTTTTCCCCGGGATTAGATGGTATAGTGGCAGCGGAGACGAAAATCTCGTTTCTTGACACAGTAAAAGGTGAAATTGTAATTCAAGGGTATGACTTAATCGAACTCTCAAAAACAAAAGAGTATTTAGACATTGTGCACCTTTTATTGGAGGAACACCTACCGAATGAAGATGAAAAAGCAACACTTGAAAAGAAATTAAAAGAAGAATATGCAGTACCAGAAGGTGTATTCAACGTACTAAAGGCATTGCCTAAAGAGACGCATCCCATGGATGGATTACGTACAGGTGTGTCAGCGTTAGCTGGTTACGATAATGATATCGAAAACCGCTCGTTAGAAGTGAATAAAAGCCGAGGGTACAAGCTGTTAAGTAAAGTGCCAAACATTGTAGCGAATAGCTATCATATTTTAAATAATGAGGAGCCAATTGAACCTCTTAAAGAATTATCTTATAGTGCGAATTTCTTCTATATGTTAACTGGTAAAAAACCAACTGAACTTGAGGAAAAGATCTTTGATCGTTCCCTTGTTTTATATAGTGAGCATGAAATGCCAAACTCTACATTTACAGCGCGCGTTATTGCATCAACACAATCAGATTTATACGGTGCTTTAACAGGTGCAGTTGCATCTTTAAAAGGAAGTTTACATGGCGGTGCAAATGAAGCGGTTATGTACATGCTTTTAGAAGCTGGTAATGTTGAGAAATTTGAAGAGTTATTACAGAAGAAACTATATAACAAAGAAAAAATTATGGGCTTTGGACACCGTGTTTATATGAAGAAGATGGATCCAAGAGCACTGATGATGAAGGAAGCTTTAAAACAGTTATGTGATGTAAAAGGTGATTATACACTATATGAAATGTGTGAAGCTGGAGAAAAGATTATGGAAAAGGAAAAAGGAATTTATCCAAATCTTGATTATTATGCAGCTCCAGTATATTGGATGCTAGGTATTCCAATTCAACTTTACACACCTATCTTCTTTAGCTCTAGAACAGTGGGATTATGTGCGCACGTTATTGAGCAACATGCAAATAATCGTTTGTTCCGTCCGCGTGTAAATTATATTGGCGAGCGACATGTACTTAGTAAATAAGAACAACTGGGGAGTTGTTAGCACCGCCCGCCAGATGGGTGTTTGACCGACACCCATCATTAATAATAACGAATTTTCGACAGAAAGGGAAGGATAGCATGATTAAAACAAATGAAATTAAGCAAAAAGATGCATTATTAGAAGAGATTACGGATTATGTATTAAATAAAGAGGTTACTAGTGCAGAAGCATTCAGTACAGCTCGTTACGTATTACTTGATACACTTGGATGTGGAATTTTAGCACTACAATATCCAGAATGTACGAAATTACTAGGACCAGTTGTGCCAGGAACAGTCGTGCCAAATGGTACACGTGTACCAGGTACGTCTTATGTACTAGATCCAGTAAAAGGTGCATTTAATATCGGATGTATGATCCGTTGGTTAGACTATAACGATACTTGGCTTGCAGCAGAGTGGGGACATCCATCTGATAACCTAGGCGGAATTTTAGCGGTCGCAGATTATATTAGCCGTGTTCGTATTTCAGAAGGAAAAGAAGCTTTAAAAGTACGTGAAGTATTAGAAATGATGATTAAAGCACATGAAATTCAAGGCGTGCTGGCTTTAGAAAACAGCTTAAACAGAGTTGGTCTTGACCATGTATTATATGTAAAAGTAGCAACAACTGCAGTAGTTGCGAAAATGCTTGGCGGAACACGTGAAGAAATCTTTAATGCATTATCACATGCGTGGATTGATAATTCTAGTCTTCGTACATATCGTCATGCTCCAAATACGGGCTCACGTAAATCATGGGCTGCAGGTGACGCAACGAGCCGCGGTGTTCATCTTGCAATGACTGCTCTAAAAGGTGAAATGGGTTATCCAACAGCATTATCTGCGCCAGGATGGGGATTCCAAGATGTATTATTCAATAAACAAGAATTAAAATTAGCAAGACCACTAGAGTCATATGTAATGGAAAATGTATTATTTAAAGTGTCATATCCAGCAGAATTCCATGCACAAACAGCTGCAGAATGTGCAGTGAAGTTGCATCCGGAAATTAAAGAGAGATTAGATGAAATTGACCGCATTACAATTACAACTCATGAATCAGCAATTCGTATTATTGATAAAGAAGGTCCATTAAATAACCCAGCTGATCGTGATCATTGCTTACAATACATTACGGCAATTGGTTTATTAAAAGGAGATATCGTTGCAGACGATTATGAAGATGCAGTAGCAAACGATCCACGTGTAGACGAATTACGTAATAAGATGGTTGTTGTTGAAAACAAACAGTACAGTTTAGATTACCTTGACCCGAACAAGCGCTCAATCGCCAACGCTGTTCAAGTTCACTTTAAAGATGGCACAGTAACAGAAAATGTGGAATGTGAATATCCACTTGGTCACCGTTTCCGTAGAGACGAAGCAATTCCAAAAGTTGTTCAAAAATTCACTGCAAATATGGCAGGTCATTATTCTAGTAAGCAACAAGAACAAATTCATGAAGTTTGTTTAAATGAAGAAAAGCTAGAAAATATGAATGTAAATGAATTTGTAGATCTATTCTTAATTTAATAATAGGGGGAATTTAGAATGGCTTGGGTTGTGAAAAAGCAGTCAACACAAGAGGAGCTTGCGAATCGATTCCGAGCTTTAGTAGAAGCAAATGAAATTTTGCAAATTCCAGGTGCTCATGATGCAATGGCGGCTTTAGTTGCAAAAAATACAGGTTTTTCAGCTCTTTATTTATCAGGAGCTGCTTATACTGCAAGTAAAGGCTTACCAGATTTAGGTATCGTGACGTCTACTGAAGTGGCTGAGAGAGCAAGAGATTTAGTAAGAGCTACAGACTTACCTGTTCTTGTTGACATTGATACAGGATTTGGTGGTGTACTAAATGTAGCGAGAACAGCTGTAGAAATGGTGGAAGCGAAAGTAGCAGCTGTCCAAATTGAAGATCAGCAATTACCAAAAAAATGTGGACATTTAAATGGTAAGAAACTTGTTACTACAGAAGAATTGGTTCAAAAAATTAAAGCAATTAAAGAAGTTGCACCGAGCTTATACATTGTAGCACGTACTGATGCTCGCGGCGTTGAAGGATTAGATGAAGCAATTGAAAGAGCAAATGCATATGTAAAAGCAGGTGCAGATGCAATTTTCCCTGAAGCGCTTCAATCAGAGGAAGAATTCCGTCTATTTAATAGCAAGGTAAATGCACCTTTACTTGCGAATATGACTGAATTCGGAAAAACTCCATATTATAGTGCAGAGGAATTTGCGAATATGGGCTTCCAAATGGTTATTTATCCTGTAACTTCACTTCGCGTTGCAGCGAAAGCGTATGAAAATGTGTTTACTTTAATTAAAGAAACAGGTTCTCAAAAAGATGCACTTTCTAATATGCAAACGAGAAGTGAATTATACGAAACAATTTCGTATCATGACTTTGAAGAGTTAGATACTGGTATTGCAAAAACAGTATTATCAGAAGATCAATAGATAAAGCAGCGAAGGCGATGAAAATACATCTTTGGCAAAATAAAATGCTTGATGTGAAAAATCATCGCCTTCTATTTTCAAAAAAGATATTCCACTCATCGTAGACGAGCATAAGCAAAAAGCTATGAAAGCCGAATGATAGGGGGATACATATGGAGAAAACGAAGTTACCATGGGGTGAATTTTTTTCACTCAATAAAGATATAAATCATACTTACTTTACACCAGAAGATTTTTCAAGTGATGAAGATTTAATCGCAAAAACGACAGAACAATTCGTTAAACAAGAAATTGTTCCACAAATGGAGAATATTGAACAACATAACTATAAAGTTTCTCGTCAATTATTTGAGAAGGCTGGGGAACTTGGATTATTAGGCATTGAGGTACCAGAAGATTATGGCGGGTTCGAGTTAGGAAAGGCTGTCTCAGGTCTTGTAGCAGAGAAAATGGGTTACGCTGGTGCATTTAGCGTTTCATTTAATATACACGCTGGTGTCGGTACATTGCCGTACATATATTACGGAACGAAAGAGCAAAAAGAAAAATATTTACCGAAAATCGCATCGGGAGAATGGATTGGGGCTTATGCTTTAACTGAGCCAAATGCCGGCTCTGATGCATTAAGTGCAAAAACGAGCGCCGTATTGAATGAAGAGGGAACAGCTTGGAAGTTAAATGGTGAGAAGCAATGGATTACAAATGCTCATATGGCAGATGTATACGTTGTTTTTGCGAAGACAAATAAAGGAATGACAGCGTTTATTGTCGAAAGAACATGTGAAGGTGTATCCATTGGATTAGAAGAAAAGAAAATGGGTATTAAAGGTTCTTCAACAGCGACTCTTATTTTAGAAGATGTTGTCATCCCTGTTGAAAATGTTTTAGGGGAAGTTGGGAAAGGGCATCACGTAGCCCTTAATATTCTTAACTTTGCTAGACTTAAACTTGCTTTTGGAAATATTGGAACAGCAAAACAAGCAATTGGTTTGTCGGTTCAATATGGAAAAGAGCGAAAACAGTTCCAAACGGAATTAGTAGACTTTACGATGATTCAAGAGAAAATTGCAAATATGATCATTGCTACATATGGAGCAGAAAGTGCAGCTTATCGTACAGCAGGTGTAATCGATGAAGCAATTCATGAGAGCGATGAAGATCTTATGAAGAAAATGTCCCAATTTGCAATTGAATGTGCACTTAATAAAGTGAACGCTTCTGAAACACTTGCTTATATCGTAGATGAAGCTGTACAAATTCATGGTGGTTACGGTTATATGCAAGAGTATGAGGTAGAACGATTATATCGTGATGCTAGAATTAGTCGTATTTTTGAAGGAACGAATGAAATTAATAGATTAACAGTTGCCAAAATGTTAATGAAGCAAATGGAACAATTAGAAGATACTGAAGTAGAAAGTGATGTAGCAAATGTCGAAAGAAACCATCGTTACATTTTATTAGCGAAAAAATTGTTGAAACAATCTTTGAAAACGCTCTCTAAAACTCCAGGTCTAAAAATCGACCAAGAACAAGAATATTCACGTGTAGTTTCAAATATGTTGACGGACGTGTACGTCATGGAATCAGCGTTTTTACGTACGAGAAAAGCGGTAAGTAAAAATGGTGAGGAAAAAGAACGTACGAAGCAACTCATAACGGATGTTATTTGTGAAGAAGGATACCGTAAAGTAGAAGAAGCAGCGATTTCTGTACTTTCGGCGGCTGTCACAGAAGAACAACATAGACATGTGATTTTAGCTGAAATCCGTCAATTATTAGTACCTTTATACACGAACGTATTTACGAAGAAGAGAGAAATTGCGAAAGCTATTATAAATCGCGGGAAATATATTGTGTAAATAGGAGGAAAGCGATATGAAAAAGATTGGTTTTATCGGTTTAGGTAACATGGGTCTTCCGATGTCAAAAAATCTAGCTAAATCAGGTTACACAGTATATGGCGTGGACTTAAATAAAGAGGCAGAAGCGTCCTTTGAAAAAGAAGGCGGAATTATCGGTCTATCAATCTCAAAACTAGCAGAAACATGTGATGTAGTTTTTACAAGTTTACCTTCACCTCGCGCTGTTGAAGCGGTATATTTTGGAGCAGAAGGATTATTTGAAAATGGTCACTCGAATGTAGTTTTCATTGATACAAGTACGGTATCGCCGCAGTTAAACAAACAATTAGAGGAAGCTGCAAAGGAAAAGAAAGTAAACTTTTTAGCAGCACCTGTGAGCGGCGGTGTAATTGGAGCCGAAAATCGTACATTAACGTTTATGGTTGGTGGATCAAAAGAGGTATATGAGAAAACGGAATCTATCATGGGCGTACTAGGCGCGAACATTTTCCATGTTAGTGAGCAGATTGATAGTGGTACAACTGTTAAGTTAATTAATAACTTATTAATTGGTTTTTATACAGCTGGTGTGAGTGAAGCTTTAACATTAGCGAAAAAGAACAATATGGATTTAGATAAAATGTTTGATATTTTAAATGTAAGTTACGGTCAAAGCAGAATTTATGAACGTAATTTTAAAAGTTTTATAGCACCTGAAAACTACGAGCCAGGATTTACTGTAAACTTATTGAAGAAAGATTTAGGGTTTGCAGTTGACTTAGCTAAGGAAAGCGAACTCCATTTACCGGTAAGCGAAATGTTATTAAATGTATATGACGAAGCGAGTCAAGCTGGATATGGTGAAAACGATATGGCTGCTTTATATAAGAAAGTTAGCGAGCAATTAATTTCTAATCAAAAATAAATTATACAAAGGAGAGAATACAATGATTACAACTGAAATTAAACGAGTGAAAAATCACATTAACGGTGAGTGGGTTGAATCGACAGGTACGGAAGTAGAAGCAGTTCCAAATCCAGCGACTGGAAAAATTATCGCTTACGTTCCACTATCTCCAAAAGAGGATGTTGAAAAAGCTGTTGAAGCGGCAAAAGCAGCATTCGAAACATGGTCTAAAGTACCAGTTCCGAATCGTTCAAGAAATTTATATAAATATTTACAGCTATTACAAGAAAACAAAGATGAGCTTGCAAAAATCATTACGCTAGAAAATGGTAAGACGCTAACGGATGCAACAGGTGAAGTACAGCGTGGTATTGAAGCGGTAGAACTTGCAACATCGGCACCTAATTTAATGATGGGGCAAGCGCTTCCGAATATTGCTAGCGGAATTGATGGATCAATTTGGCGCTACCCAATCGGAGTTGTTGCTGGTATTACACCGTTCAACTTCCCAATGATGATTCCATTATGGATGTTCCCACTTGCAATTGCTTGCGGTAATACATTCGTATTAAAAACATCGGAAAGAACGCCACTTTTAGCGGAGCGACTTGTAGAATTATTCTATGAAGCAGGTTTCCCAAAAGGCGTATTAAATTTAGTACAAGGCGGAAAAGATGTTGTAAATAGCATTTTAGAAAATAAAGATATTCAAGCTGTTTCGTTCGTTGGCTCTGAGCCGGTAGCTCGTTACGTATATGAAACAGGTACGAAACACGGAAAACGTGTACAAGCGTTAGCAGGTGCGAAAAACCATGCGATTGTAATGCCAGATTGCAATCTTGAGAAAACAGTACAAGGTGTAATTGGATCTGCATTTGCAAGTAGTGGAGAGCGCTGTATGGCATGCTCAGTAGTAGCAGTAGTGGATGAAATTGCTGATGAATTCATTGATGTATTAGTAGCAGAAACGAAAAAATTAAAAGTAGGCGATGGCTTTAACGAAGATAACTATGTTGGACCATTAATCCGTGAATCTCATAAAGAGCGCGTTTTAGGCTATATTAATAGCGGTGTAGCAGATGGGGCAACTTTATTAGTAGATGGCCGTAAAATTAATGAAGAAGTTGGAGAAGGTTACTTTGTAGGTGCGACAATCTTTGATGGCGTGAATCAAGAAATGAAAATTTGGCAAGATGAAATTTTTGCTCCAGTATTAAGCATTGTACGTGTTAAAGATTTAAAAGAAGGTATTAAACTAACAAATCAATCTAAATTTGCAAACGGTGCGGTTATTTATACGTCAAATGGTAAACATGCACAAACATTCCGTGATAACATCGATGCTGGTATGATCGGTGTAAATGTAAACGTTCCAGCACCAATGGCATTCTTCGCATTTGCAGGAAATAAAGCTTCATTCTTTGGTGATTTAGGTACAAATGGTACAGATGGCGTTCAATTCTATACACGTAAAAAAGTTGTAACTGAGCGCTGGTTTTAATATAGAGTAAACAGCCAAATCAGCTATTAAATGAAAACCACCACCACTATTAATAGTGGTGGTGGTTTTCATCTTGTTAATTATTTTTTTCAAAAGCTAGTTTAATACCAAATCCAATTAGGACGACTCCTGTTAGCCCTTGAATATAACGTTGCGTCTTTGGTTTTTTCATAAAAGCACTAATTTGATCAATTAAAAATATATAAAATGCAAACCAAATGACTGTTAAAACGAGGTAAGTAAGGCCCATTACAAGAAGTTGAATAAATGTATTATGATTTGGATTTAAAAATTGCGGTAAAAAAGTTAAAAAGAAGACTGCAACTTTAGGATTTAATAAATTTGTAAGAAATCCTTGGCGAAAGCAAGAAGTATGTTCGTTTTCATTATTCAAAGATAGAACATTTGTATCTAAGTTTTCTTTGTTTCTTACTGCTAAAAGGGCTTTAATACCGATATATATTAAATAGAGAGCCCCAACGTACTTGAAAATAGAAAATAAAAGAGCTGACTTTACAATAAGTGCAGAAAGCCCAATTACAGCAGCTAAAGTATGAATTAATAGTGCAATACATGTACCAAACACTGTTTTCACTCCACCGACTTTACCAGCAACCAATGTGTTTTTCGTAGCCATTGCTGTATCTGGACCAGGTAAAATGATAAGGCAAATAGACATAATGATGAAAAGAAGATAATTTTCTATCATAGCCGCCCCTCCTTTTTAATTTTAGAATATTCGATTAAAATCAGTGTAGCACAAAAATGGATTTAATAAAATTAAATTTTATTAAAAAATATTAAATAAAAAAGGCTATATAGTAGCTGTAATTTCACTACTATATAGCCTCGATTTTATCCCGCTATTTGCGAGTAGTAAGATTTCCACCGCACAAGATTTAGCTGAAGCAAAGAAGTTAGGTGGGGGATGAACAAAACACCCACTCATTACAGTTTCATTTTATGCATTAAGTAAATTAAAGAAACGATTCACATCTTCTTCTGAAACGTCACTTAACTGTTTATATTTATAATTCGGATTTTGATCTTTATCAACGACAACGGAGCGTACTCCTTCGAAGAAATCTTCATGTCTCATGAAGTTTTTAGCAAGTATAAGGTCCGTAGTGAAACATTCTTCAACGGATTTATCTTGTCCATCAATAAACTGTTTTAATGTTACTTTTAGTGAAATAGGTGATTTTGATAACAGTGTTTCTTTCGTTTTTAGAGCAAAGGAGCTTTCATCTTTCTCCAATGAATGGATGATTTCTTCAATTGTATCGAAAGCAAAATGTGAATTAATTACTTCTAATGAAGGAGTCAGCTCGCTTTCTAAGTTTGGAGCAGTTGCGAATGTACGAATAACTTCTTTTAAATTAGTATGTACATCATCTTCTTTATGCCAATTTACACTTTCAAGTTCAGTAAGAAACTCTGGTAATGAATCAGATGTCATAAAGTAATCAGCAGCATTAATAAATAATACGTCAGAAGCTTTTAAAATAGATGCTGTTAAAGCAACGAAGCGTCCTGTATATCCAGGTGCTTTATTTAAGAAATATGCAGCTCCGACGTCTGGGAAGAAGCCGATATTCATCTCTGGCATTGCCCATTTCGTACGTTCAGTTACAATGCGATACTTCGCACCATTTGTAAGACCGACACCACCGCCCATTACAATTCCATCTAAACAAGCAATAATCGGTTTTGTATATTGATAAATATATGTATCAATTTCATACTCTTCTTCAAAAAAACGTTCTGCATGTTGCAATGCCACTTCATTGGAACGCGCTTCATAAAGAGTTTTAATGTCGCCACCTGCACAAAAACCTTTTGTGCCAGTTCCTTTTAACACGATAAGTGCAATACGCTCATCGTGTTCCCACTCTTTAAGTTTTTGTCCGATAGGTTGTAACATGTCATAAGATAAAGAATTAAGTGCTTTTGGACGGTTTAAAGTAATTGTTGCAACTCCGTTTTCACTAACAGAAAATAAAACGTGTTCAGTCATAATGCATCCTCCCTTACATATCTTCTTATTCTTAATTCTTGATATGTACTGAAATGTCCTTTATAAATTTTGTCAAAAGTTGACGGTAAATATTAATTTGGTCACCGCATATTTTGACGAGTTATCTTTGCAGGATTTCAGAGACTGAGGGGGAATATTACAACATTACTGTAAGTGTAATTATTTGAAGTTATAATGATAAAAGCGCTATTATATAGGTGTGAATTGTTCATTATCAATTCTAAAAAGAGTGTTTGAAGAAAAAATGAATCGTACAATTGTAATAAGAAATTTTGCACTGAATTAGAAATAGAGAAAGGAGAAATCGGAATGCCAGGACCTTTACTATTGTCGGTTATTATTTTGTCTTCTTTAATGATAGGGATAACGCAGTATTTTCATCATACAGATACGACAGAAGAAGTGAAGGATAAAGTACGTCTCGTATTTCCGATTTTTATAATATCTATTTCATTCTGTATTTTATTAAATAAAGATGGGTACATTGTCGCAGTGTTCTCATTTTTCGTCGCAATCGTTTTAATTACCGTTTTATATTATGTAATGAAAGACTTTATACAAAAATAAAGATGTCACAATAGGCATTTTTATTTTGGAGAAAATATAAAATTTCACATACCGTAATTTATATAAAATACATAAAACATATAACAATAGAAAAGTGTGTACTTTGCTGTGTATGTACTTGTCAATCTTGCATAGCCACTATACTATTAAAATGTAGAGATTATAAAAAGGGGTTGTATCTATCATGAAATTTGAGATGCACACAAAAATTATTTCAAATGAAAAAGAAGTAAGATTACATATTGAAGAAAATATATTTCAATTAATATTGGATGGTTATCACTTATTTACAATTCAAGAAATATTGCCTTTATATAAATCAAATGAAGAAAGAATTGGAAGTGCAACGATATTGAAGCTAGAGTGGGAGAACGGAAAAACTACAATAAACTATCAACTCGTTTCACTAAAATCAGTAAATTAAAAGGAGTAGAAAAATATGAAGTTATTTCATACAGCGGATTGGCATTTAGGTAAGCTTGTTCATGGCGTGTATATGACTGAAGACCAAAAGATTGTATTAGATCAGTTTGTACAGGCTGTTGAAGTAGAAAAACCAGATGCTGTAATTATTGCAGGGGATTTATATGACCGAGCAATTCCACCTACAGAAGCAGTAGACTTATTAAATGATGTGCTGCAAAAAATAGTTATTGATTTACAAACACCAGTTATTGCAGTAGCTGGTAATCATGATAGTCCGGATCGTATCCATTTTGGGAGTAGTTTAATGAAAAAACAGGGATTACATATTGCAGGCCAATTTCAATTCCCGTATGAACCTGTTGTACTAAATGATGAATATGGAGAGGTTCACTTCCATCTAATACCGTATGCAGACCCAAGCATAGTTAGACACGTGTTGAAAAATGAAGACGTACGTTCTCATGATGATGCGATGTGCATTTTTATGAATGAGCTCTCTGAAACAATGGATAAAGAAGCTAGACATGTATTTGTTGGACATGCATTTGTAACTTCTTCAGGAGAAGCGGAGGAGAATACAAGTGATGCAGAACGACCACTTTCAATTGGTGGTGCTGAATATGTAAATAGTCATTATTTTGATAAGTTTCATTACACAGCGCTTGGACATTTACATCAAGCGCATTTCGTACGTAATGAGACCATTCGATATTCAGGTTCACCACTTGCCTATTCAATTTCTGAAGAGAAACATAAAAAAGGTTATTACATTGTAGAACTGAATGAAACTGGTGAAGTAGCAATTGAAAAAAGGTTACTTTCACCACGTCGTAAAATGCGAACAGTAGAAGCGAAAATAGATGAATTATTACAGCACCCAGTAAGTGAAGATTACGTATTTGTAAAATTATTAGATGAAAACCCTGTCTTACAGCCAATGGAGAAAATACGATCTGTATATCCAAATGCAATGCACGTTGAAAGAGCGATGCAAAGGCGAGAACTCACAGATACAAATGAAGTAACGGTTTCAAGACATAAAACGGATGATTTATCTCTTTTAAAGGCTTTCTATAAAGAAATGAAAGGGTTAGATTTATCAGAAGAGAAAGAACGCCTATTTATAGATGTATTACAAACAGTGCAAGAACGGGAAGGTGAACGAGGATGAGACCGATTCAGCTTATTATGACAGCATTCGGGCCATATAAACAGAAAGAAGTAATCGATTTTGAAGATCTTGGAGAACATCGTATTTTCGCTATTTCTGGGAATACGGGAGCTGGAAAAACAACGATTTTTGATGCGATTTGTTATGTGTTATATGGTGAGGCTAGTGGAGAAGAACGTAGTGATACGAGCATGCTTCGAAGTCAATTTGCTGATGATGATGTTTATACAAGTGTTGAATTAACCTTTCAGTTAAAAGGGAAACGCTATGAAATAAAACGACAACTTGGACATAAAAAACAAGGGAATAAGACCATTACAGGACATGCAGTAGAATTATATGAAGTTATTGATGGAGAAAACGTTCCAGCAGTCGATCGTTTTCATGTAACAGATGTAAACAAAAAAGTGGAAGATTTAATTGGGTTAAGTAAACATCAATTTAGCCAAATTGTTATGTTACCCCAAGGGGAATTCCGAAAACTATTAACATCTGAGACGGAAAACAAAGAAGAGATTTTACGTCGTATTTTTAAAACGGATCGTTATAAATTAATGCGTGAGTTACTTGATCAAAAGAGAAAACAATGGAAAGACGTCTTGCAAGAAAAACAAAAAGAGAGAGAGCTCTATTTCCGTAATGTTTTTAAATTACCAATCCGTGATGGAGCATTATTAGAGACATTAGTGGCACAAGAACATGTAAATACGCATCAAGTAGTAGAAGCGTTAGAACAAGAAACAACCGTGTATAAGGCAGAGGTTGAGCAATTACAAGTAGAACAAGATGTTCAAGCGAAGCAATTAAAGGACGCAGAAACACGTTTTCATGCAGCAAAATCTGTAAATGAGAAATTTATAGATTTACAACAAAAGAATGAGAAATATAACACTTTACAAGAGAACCGTGCAGCAATTGAAAGGAAAGAAAAATCCTTTAAACGTGCGGAACAAGCAAAGCGCTTATTACCATTTGAACAATGGTATGAAGAAGCGATGGAAAATGAGCAGAAAGCTGAAAGTTTGTTAAAACAGATAAGCGTCAAACAAGAACAGATAATGAATAGCTTTGAACTTGCTCAGGAGAAGTATGAAGTAGTAAAGAATAAAGAAGCTGAGCGAGAAGAGGCTAAAAAACTTGTTCAAAGATTAGAAGAGTTACAAGTGATTATTGAATCATTAGCTGAGAGAAAGCTGAATTTACAAAATGCCGAAATCCAAATAGGGAAATTAAAAGAAAGTATGCAAAAGTTAGATCAACAACTAGAAGAGCATACAAACCAAAAACAGAAAATGTCTGATGAATTGCAGCAATTAGAACAAGCACTTGAGCAATATGTAGCTAAAGTAGAAGAACTAACGAATATGCGAGAAGATGCAAAAGTTTTAAAGCAAGCATATGATGTTTGGCAAGAAAAACAAAAATTCGAGCAAGAAAAAGAAGCGGCAAATAATAAAATGCAAGTGGCAGTTCGTGCATATGAAAACATGGAGCGCCGATGGTTAAGTGAACAAGCTGGTATATTAGCTCTTCATTTACATGACGGTGAATCTTGTCCGGTATGTGGTAGTATGAATCATCCGCAAAAAGCTACAGAGCAAAGTAATGCGATCGATGAAAAAGAGTTAAACGATTTAAGAGATAAGAAGAACATTGCTGAAAAATTACATGTGCAAGTAGAGGAGAAATGGAATTTTTATCGACTACAATATGAACAAGTGATAGAAGAAGTTGTGAAGCGTGGCTATAACTCCGAAAAATTAGTTGAAACATATAGTGCACTTGTTCAAAAAGGAAAACAATTAGCTGCAGACGTTAATACGTTAAAAGCAAGTGAAGAAACACGTAAGCAGATTGCTGCGAACATGAAAAGCGTAGAAGAAAAAATAGAAGAACTTCAGAAACAAAAACGGGAAGTAGAAACAATGCAGCACCGTACAGAAATGGAGTGCATGCAACTTCGTACGTCATATGAACATGATAAACGAAATATTCCAGAAAACTTGCAAACAGTACAAGCTTGGAAAGCACAGTTTGACCAAGCTATGCACGAACTTAGGTTAATGGAGGACGAATGGAAGAAAGTGCAGGAAGCGTATCAACATTGGCAAAATGAAAATATACGTATTCAAGCAGAACAGAAAGGTGCTTCTAATCAATTTGAAAGTGCAAAATTGAAGAAAGAAGAGACTTTCGCACGCTTTATGAAAGAGCTAGAACAAAGCGGATTTACAGATCAATTCACGTATAAAGAAGCCAAATTAAGCGATGCCGAGATGGAGATGTTACAGAAAGAAATTCAAGGTTATTATTCATCTCTTGAAGTGCTTGCAAAACAAATTGAAGAGCTAAACTCAGAATTAAAAGATAAAGAGTATATGGATATTACATCTTTAGGTGAACACATAAAAGAACTAGAAATTAATCTCGATATAATTAAAGAAAAACGTCAACGTGCGCAAAATGCGGTAACATATATTTTTGATTTACATGAAAACATTAGACGTATTGACGAACAAATTCACGAGGAAGAAAAAGCCTTCCAAGAACTTGTTGATTTATATGAAGTAATGAAAGGTGATAACGAAAGTCGTATATCATTTGAACGTTACATTTTAATTGAGTATTTAGAACAAATCGTTCAAATCGCAAACGAACGACTACGTAAATTATCAAATGGACAATTTTATTTAAAACGAAGTGAACGAGTTGAAAAAAGAAACCGTCAAAGTGGATTAGGCTTAGATGTGTACGATGCATACACTGGCCAAACGCGCGATGTAAAAACATTATCCGGCGGAGAGAAATTTAACGCATCACTTTGCTTAGCGCTAGGAATGGCAGATGTCATTCAAGCATATGAAGGTGGTATTTCCATCGAAACGATGTTCATCGATGAAGGGTTCGGTTCATTAGATGAAGAATCATTAACGAAAGCAGTAGACGCCTTAATTGACTTACAAAAATCAGGACGATTTATCGGTGTCATTTCACACGTACAAGAGTTGAAAAACGCAATGCCGGCTGTATTAGAAGTAACGAAGCAGAAGGATGGTTGTAGTCAGACTAGGTTTGTGGTGAAGTAAGCTTAGAAAATGGAGTAGGGAATCTATCGATACTTTTAGTGTTGTATGTGTGAATCATAAAACGTCGTCTCTTAATTGGAGACGACGTTTTATTTTATAAAATATCTATGAATTATCGGAAGGCGGCGTATTCTCCAAACGATTATAAGCTTTAAAAGCTGAAATTGCCGATATAACCCCGCCTACTAAAAATAAAGTCGATCCTCCAACTAAGATGATACGACTGACATATGTTTCCCGTGCTTCTTCGACTTCTTCTTGTAACGCTGTAGGCATATGAATCCCCCTTTATAAAAGTTGTTTTATAAATAGTATATACAAACGCCTAAAATGTGTTAAAATAACTGATGATTTTATGAAGTGGGTAATTAGATGAGTAGGATGCGAGTGGCTAAGTAAATCTTCATCATAAATTTATGTGAACTTCACATAGAGCACATATTAACATTGTATTATGTATATGTACCAAATAAATAAAGTGAATGTAAGTTCTGTTTTCAAAAATTTAAAATCCTTTTATTTCTATATGAAAGTTTTAATCGAGGGTTTTAAAAAATTTGGAAATAGATCTTATGAATATGGAATTCATATAAAAGGGGAATGTCTTATGACAACATATACAAGTGAAATGAGAAAAACTTTAGTTTCAGAAGAAGATGTAGATATTTTAAAAATTATGGCGCATCCAATCCGACTGCAAATTGTAAATGAATTAAGTACGAGAAAAACTTGTAATGTAACACAATTAACAGAGTTACTGAATATTCCGCAATCTACTGTTTCACAACATTTATCAAAAATGAAGGGTAAAGTGTTACGAGCAGAGAGAAGAGGTTTAGAAATTTATTATCATATTAACAATTTAAAAGCGAGTAAGATTGTTAATGTATTAGGATATATAAACTAGTGAAATATTTTTATATAAAATAGCCCCTGCTGTTGAGCAGGGGCTATTTTGTGTTGTTTTATGTATTTGCATTTAAAACTTTATAGTTTTTATGATTTACAATTGTTCGATCAAATTCAAAAGTACCACCGCTTACATTTGTAATTTCAACTAAGACCGATTCAGTATAAAGTTTTAATACAGATCCTGTAATCTTTAAATTGTTTCGTTGAAAAAGTATAGTATCCCCTACGTTTGCTTTCATAGTACCTCCTCATTAAAGACAGAAATATTTTTTTATTATATATATTAAACCACGGATAGATATATTAGTGAATATTTAGTTTTATTTATTGGGAAAAAATTTGTGATTTTATAAAAAATAAGGTGAATCGAAGTATAAAAATTTTTTCTATTGTATTTAATCAGTAGTTTTTTGTATTTCATCCTTCGTTTTTTGTAACTGATTCCATGTTTTTGACGCTCTATCTTGTAAGTGCTTACATAAACAGAAACATCTTATACAATGAAGGTGTCAAATCAAAAGAGGTGACCAAAATGAACATAAAAAAAGTAAATTTAGCGAATAGCATTGAAATAGAAAGAGGAGGCGGAAAGGTATGAAAAAATCAACTGTTAATCCATGGTTTGTTGTCCTTGGCACAGTTATAGTACAAATGGGGCTTGGAACGATATATACATGGAGTTTATTCAATCAGCCTTTAGTTAGTAAATACGGTTGGAGTCTTAACGCTGTTGCGATAACTTTCTCAATTACTAGTCTTTCTTTAGCATTTTCAACTTTATTTGCAAGTAAATTGCAAGAAAAATGGGGACTTCGTAAACTTATTATGATAGCTGGATTAGCATTAGGACTAGGGTTAATACTTAGTTCACAAGCGTCCTCATTAATATTGCTTTATGTACTAGCAGGAGTTGTTGTAGGTTATGCAGATGGTACAGCATATATCACTTCACTATCAAATTTAATAAAGTGGTTTCCAGAGCGTAAAGGTTTAATTGCTGGTATTTCTGTCTCTGCATATGGTTCAGGTAGCTTAATCTTTAAATACGTTAACGCACAGTTGATTGAATCAGTTGGTGTATCGCAAGCATTTATATACTGGGGTTTAATTGTTACAGCTATGATTGTAATTGGTGCTTGTTTAATCCATCAAGCTGCAGATCAAGGAGCAGTTCATGAAACAAAAACTAAGGAATACACAACGAAAGAAATGTTAGGTACAAAACAAGTATACTTATTATTTATCATGTTATTTACATCATGTATGAGTGGCTTATACTTAATTGGTATGGTAAAAGACATTGGTGTTCAACTTGTAGGACTTAGCGCAGCAACAGCAGCTAATGCGGTGGCTATGGTTGCAATCTTCAATACATTAGGTCGTATCATTTTAGGACCGTTATCGGATAAAATTGGGCGTTTAAAAATCGTTACTGGTACTTTTGTTGTTATGGCGAGTTCAGTCTTAGTTCTAAGTTTTGTAGATTTAAATTATGGTATTTACTTCGTATGTGTAGCAAGTGTAGCGTTTTGCTTTGGTGGAAATATCACTATTTTCCCAGCTATTGTTGGTGATTTCTTCGGTATGAAAAACCATAGTAAGAACTACGGAATTGTGTATCAAGGATTTGGATTTGGGGCGCTTGCAGGTTCCTTTATCGGTGCACTTCTAGGTGGATTCAAACCAACGTTCATGGTGATCGGTGTATTATGTGTCGTGTCATTGATTATCGCAATTTTAATTCAAGCACCTAAACAGAAAAAAGAACAAGAAGAAGAGTATCGCAGCGTAGCATAAGTATACAAATCTTCTATAACACTATGATTACGAAAAAGCATCCTATTCTATTAATTAGGATGCTTTTTTTATGAGTTATTTTAACAAGGTTAAATTACTTTTGGGATTTTTATAGATGTAAAAGTGAGTGGGATACCCATTTGGATTATATTGGAATATAATAAATTGATACATCGTATTCGAAATATATATTAAATCTTAAATGATAAAGAAGACATTCATTAGTATTTGTAAGATATATTTTCAGAAAAATATTGAGAAAATATATACTTGAGTTTTTCATAAAGCATTGTAAATGAACGTATCTCTAGTTTATCTTCTTCAATTTTAAAAAGAGGAGTTTGAATTTTATTTATAATATAAGTACATTTAATGCGTTTAGGTATGATTTTATTAAGAAGCATTAAAATACTTTATCTGAAAAATAAAAAAAGATTGACAAGTTTATTGAGAAACATTATCATTTCGGTGTAAGATAGTAAATGAAAAACATTATCAATAAAATGGATTTTAAAGTAATGCGCACTTGACCAATTAGTTTAGTAAGTGTATTATTTTTTACAACACAACTGATAATGAAAATCAATATCATTGATGTTACTTAATGATATTAATGTTTATGTGAAAGGATAGAGAAAATGAACTTAGGGGAATTTGATGGGCAAACAGTTTTAGTAACAGGTGTAGCACAAGGCATAGGCAGTGTTGTTGCCAAAATGTTTTTAGAAAGAGGAGCCACAGTTATTGCGGTTGATCAAAATGAAGAGGGGTTAAATGTACTCTTAAATCAAAATGAATTAAATAAAACACGTATGAAAACGTTTCGTTTAGATGTGAGTAATAGCGCTGCTGTTGAAGACATGGTAAATCATATTGCAAATGAAATAGCGCCAATAGATATTTTAATAAATGTTGCAGGGGTTTTACGTATGGGACCAATTCATTCGTTAAGTGATGAAGATTGGAATAAAACATTCTCTGTAAATACTACAGGGGTTTTCAATATGTCCCGAGCGGTAAGTAAAAATATGATGTTAAGAAAATCAGGGGCAATTGTTACAGTCGGTTCAAATGCGGCAAATACGCCGAGAATGGAGATGGCTGCGTATGCTGCGTCAAAGGCTGCAACGACGATGTTTATGAAATGTTTAGGACTAGAGCTTGCGGCATACAATATACGCTGCAACTTAGTTTCTCCAGGTTCTACTGACACTGAGATGCAAAGATTACTATGGGCTGATGAGAATGGAGCTAAAAATATAATTGCTGGTTCTCAAAATACATATAGACTCGGAATTCCATTACAAAAAATTGCACAACCTTCAGAAGTTGCTGAAGCAGTGTTATTTTTAGCCTCAAATAGAGCAAGTCATATTACAATGCACAATTTATGTGTCGATGGCGGTGCTACGTTAGGAGTTTAATAAAAATTCAGGAGGTTATTATATTATGAATGAACATATAGCTGTAAAGGAATTGTCAGAAAAACTTTTAGAAGATTATAAGACTGAATCTTCATTCTTTTTCGCTTCACCAACTCGAACTATATTAGCAGAAGGAGAGTTTACTACAGTAAAGCATCGTGAAATTGAAAATTTCCCAGAGCTTGTGCAAGCGACATTAAGTAATGCGAAACAAGCTGGAAATCCAAATCCTATCGTTGTGGGTGCTTTGCCATTTGATCGTAGAAAAGAAGTCCAACTTATCGTACCAGAATATAGTAGGATTTCTGAGCGTTTACAATTGGATACAACAAATCAGCTTGAAATAAATGAGAACGTAACATTTGAAATGACGCCAGTACCAGACCCTGAAGTTTATATGAATGGTGTGAAGCAAGGAATTAAAAAAATACAGGACGGTGATTTAAAGAAAATCGTTCTATCTAGATCGTTAGATGTTAAATCTTCCGAAAAGATTGATAAGCAAAAACTTCTGCGAGAATTAGCAGAGCATAATAAGCATGGTTATACATTTGCTGTAAATTTACCGAAAGATGAAAAAGAGAACAGTAAGACGCTAATTGGAGCAAGCCCTGAATTACTTGTTTCACGTAATGGTATGCAAGTTATTTCTAACCCGTTAGCTGGTTCAAGGCCACGTAGTGAGGACCCAGTAGAAGATAAAAGAAGAGCAGAGGAATTACTTTCTTCGCCAAAAGATTTACATGAACATGCGGTAGTAGTTGAAGCGGTTGCCGCTGCACTTCGTCCGTATTGTCATACATTACATGTTCCAGAAAAGCCATCAGTTATTCATAGTGAAGCGATGTGGCATTTGTCTACAGAAGTGAAAGGTGAACTGAAGGATCCAAATACTTCTTCTTTACAATTAGCAATTGCCCTTCATCCTACGCCAGCAGTTTGCGGAACTCCGATGGAAAAAGCAAGAGAGGCTATACAGCATATTGAGCCATTTGACCGCGAGTTCTTTACAGGAATGCTAGGATGGAGCGATTTAAATGGAGATGGAGAATGGATTGTTACAATTCGTTGTGCTGAAGTACAAGAAAATACACTGCGTTTATATGCAGGAGCTGGAGTTGTTGCTGAGTCAAAACCAGAAGATGAGTTAACAGAAACATCAGCTAAGTTCCAAACAATGCTAAAAGCTTTAGGGTTAAGAGATAGTTCACTTAATGAAAAATAGGGGGAAGAAAGAATGCTAGTAGGTTATACAGAATGGCCAAAAGAATTTGCCGATCATTATCGAGAAGAAGGATGTTGGCTTGGTGAAACATTTGGAGGAGTGTTAAGAGAGCGGGCTGAGAAATATGGAGATCGAATCGCAGTTGTAAGTGGTAAGAAGCATATAACATATAGTGAACTTGATAAAAATGCAGATCGTTTAGCAGCAGGTTTACTGAATTTAGGAATAAAGAAAGAGGACAGAGTTGTAATCCAGTTACCTAACATTATCGAGTTTTTCGAAATATGTTTTGCACTATTTCGAATTGGAGCGCTTCCTGTCTTTGCACTACCTTCACATCGAAGCAGTGAAATTAGTTATTTTTGTGAGTTTGGCGAGGCGAGCGCTTACGTTATTTCAGATAAGGCTCTCGGTTTTGATTATCGAAAACTAGCAAGAGAAGTGAAAGAGAAAGTGCCAACTTTACAACGTGTAATTGTAGTGGGGGAAGAAGAAGAGTTTGTGAACATAAATGATCTGTATATGGATCCCGTCTCATTACCAGAAGTTCAGCCAAGTGATGTTGCATTTCTCCAATTATCAGGAGGGACAACAGGTCTTTCTAAATTAATTCCTAGAACACATGATGACTATATTTATAGTTTACGTGTAAGCGCTGAAATTTGTAATTTGAATGCAGAAAGCGTCTATATGGCAGTTCTTCCAGTAGCACACAATTACCCAATGAGTTCTCCAGGGACATTTGGAACTTTCTATGCGGGTGGAAAAGTGGTATTGGCAACTGGTGGTAGTCCAGATGAGGCATTTGCTCTTATTGAAAAAGAAAAAGTTACAATTACAGCGCTCGTTCCGCCATTAGCAATGATTTGGCTTGATGCTGCATCTTCTCGTAATACCGATTTATCGAGCCTAGAGGTTATTCAAGTAGGTGGTGCTAAGTTTAGCGCTGAGGTTGCAAGACGTATACGCCCTACATTTGGATGTACGTTACAGCAAGTATTCGGTATGGCGGAAGGATTAGTGAACTATACAAGATTAGACGATCCGGAAGAAATTATTATTCATACACAAGGTAGACCAATGTCTGCACTCGATGAAGTACGAGTTGTTGATGAAAATGACAACGATGTACAACCTGGCGAAGTAGGTAGTTTATTAACAAGAGGTCCATATACAATTCGTGGTTACTATAAAGCTGAAGAGCATAATGCACGATCATTTACAAAGGATGGATTTTATCGCACAGGTGATCTTGTAAAAGTAAATGAACAAGGATACATCATTGTAGAAGGAAGAGATAAAGATCAAATTAACCGTGGTGGTGAGAAAGTTGCTGCGGAAGAAGTTGAAAATCATTTATTAGCACACGATGCGGTCCATGACGTAGCAATTGTATCTATGCCTGACGATTATTTAGGTGAACGCACCTGTGCTTTTGTTATAGCTCGCGAACAAGTTCCGGCAGTAAGTGAATTAAAAATGTTTTTAAGAGAACGTGGTATAGCGGCTTATAAAATTCCAGATCGAATTGAATTTATTGAATCATTCCCGCAAACAGGAGTCGGAAAAGTCAGCAAAAAAGAACTACGTAAAGTCATTGCTGAAAAACTTATTACAGTAAAACAATAATAAAAACCGGAAGGAAGTGATTAGATGGCTATCCCATCTATTTCAGTATATAAAATGCCAATTGAATCAGAACTACCAAAAAATAAAGTGAATTGGACACCAGACCCGAAACGTGCAGTACTTTTAATTCATGACATGCAAGAATATTTTCTTGATGCATATAGCGATAAAGAATCACCAAAAGTAGAACTTATTTCAAATATTAAAATGATAAGAGAAAAATGTAAACAACTTGGTATACCAGTTGTTTATACAGCGCAACCTGGTGGACAAACGTTAGAACAAAGAGGTTTATTACAAGACTTTTGGGGTGACGGTATTCCTGCTGGACCAGATAAAAAGAAAATTGTTGATGAACTTACTCCTGATGAGGATGATATATTCCTAACAAAATGGAGATATAGTGCATTTAAAAAGACAAATCTATTAGAAATTTTAAATGAACAAGGAAGAGATCAACTCATTATTTGCGGTATTTATGCGCATATTGGATGCCTTTTAACAGCTTGTGAAGCATTTATGGATGGTATAGAGCCGTTCTTTGTAGCAGATGCAGTTGCTGATTTTTCACTAGAGCATCATAAACAAGCATTGGAGTATGCATCTAATAGATGCGCAGTAACGACATCAACAAACCTACTGTTAAAAGATTTACAAAGTGTAAAAGGTGATGAGAGTGAAGGAATCACTATACAGCAAGTACATGAACTAGTTGCACAACTACTTCGTGAGTCAGTAGAGAGTATT
The DNA here is from genome assembly GCF_052044835.1 of Bacillus sp. 22475. Classification (NCBI taxonomy): domain Bacteria; kingdom Bacillati; phylum Bacillota; class Bacilli; order Caryophanales; family Bacillaceae; genus Bacillus; species Bacillus sp. 22475. The sequence continues at coordinate 61,000 of NZ_JBQENW010000008.1, forward strand.
GATATTGATGAGGACTTATTAAATAGAGGGCTTGATTCGGTCAGAATTATGAGTTTAGTAGAGAAGTGGCGTCATGAAGGGAAAGAAATCACGTTTGCAGATTTAGCAGAACGTCCAACTGTTGCAGGTTGGTACAGCTTACTATCTTCACAAACAGCACAGGTGCTGTAACAAATAGACTACATAATAAAGGGGTAGTAAAGAATGCCTAACAGTCAAAAGATTCGTCATTCGTTATCATCTGCGCAGTCTGGTATGTGGTTTGCGCAACAATTAGATCCGCTTAATCCGATATATAATACTGGGGAATATGTAGAAATAAACGGGAATATTCATCAAGACATTTTTGAATTAGCTGTACGTAAAGTTGTAATGGAAGCAGAAGCACTCCACGTTCGCTTCGAAGAGGATGAAATTGGCCTATGGCAAGTTATTGAAGAATCACAGTTTCATATGCATTTTATTGACGTTCGGAAAGAAGAAAACCCTGAAGAAGCTGCTAAAGTATGGATGAAAAATGATTTATCTATGCCAGTCGATTTGAAAAAAGATACTTTATTTACTGAAGCACTTATTCAAGTTGAAAATAATCGTTTCTTTTGGTATCAGCGCATCCATCACATTGTGATGGATGGCTATGGATTTTCACTTCTTAGCCAAAAGGTAGCGAATGAGTATACATCACTTATAGAAGAAACAAACAAGAATGAAAAGCCATTTGGTTCTCTTGCAAAAGTTGTGCAAGAAGATATTGAGTATCGTGAGTCTAAACAATTTCAGGAAAATCGTACTTTTTGGTTAGAAAAGTTTGCAGATGCCCCAGAAGTTGTAAGTTTGGCAGAACGAGCACCGAGAACATCAAATGGATTTTCACGAGAAACAGCTTATTTATCTAGTTCTAGCACGAAAACTTTACTAGAAGATATCAATATTTCGTTAACAAGTTGGCCGGAATTCATTGTCGCTGTAACAAGTATTTATATGCATAAATTAACAGGTGAAACTGATATTGTTTTAGGTTTACCGATGATGGGACGTTTAGGTTCTGTATCTATTCATACACCAAGTATGGTAATGAATTTAGTTCCACTTCGTATTACAGTAACTCCAAATATAACTCTTGTGGAATTATTGCAGCAAGTTTCTAAAGAAATCCGAGATGTACGTCGCCATTATAAATACCGTCATGAGGAATTAAGAAGAGATTTAAAGTTACTAGGTGAAAATCAAAGGTTGTTTGGACCGTTAGTGAATGTTATGCCTTTTGATTACGGGCTTAATTTTGCTGGAAATCGTGGTATTACGCATAACTTATCAGCAGGACCTGTAGATGATTTATCGATAAATGTATATAAACGTTTTGATCAAAATGAGCTAATGATTCATTTTGATGCGAATCCCGAAGTATATAATGGCGCAGAGCTAGCATTGCATAAAGAAAGATTTATGAATCTATTTGAATTAGTAATAAATAATTATGAGAAAAACGAGTCGATTGGAAAAATAAACATTACTCTGCCTGAAGAAAATCATAAAGTTTTATTGGAATGGAATGAAACGAAGGAAGACGATGAGTTAATCAGTTTACCTATATCATTTGAAAAACAAGTGCAAAAAAATCCAAATAAACTAGCGATTACTTGTGACGGTGTAATCCTTACGTATAAAGAGCTAAATGAACGAGCGAATGAACTAGCACATTATTTAGTAGAAGAAGGAATACGACCAAATCAGTTTGTAGCTTTAGTATTCCCTAGATCAATAGAAATGGTAGTTAGTATGCTAGCAGTCTTAAAGGCTGGTGCAGCGTATTTACCAATAGATCCAGAATACCCAGCAGATAGAGTTAATTATATAGTAAATGATGCAAAACCAGTTTGTATCATAACACATTCATCTGTTTCATCTAAGTTAGTTATAGAAAATGATATGAAAAAAATTGTATTAGATGACGAAGAAACGAAACTAGCGTTACATACATATTCTCGTATGAATATAGCATGTAAGAATGATGCATCACTTTTAAACCCAGCCTATACAATATATACTTCAGGCTCAACAGGAAACCCAAAAGGTGTAATTGTTCCTATGAGAGGTTTAAGTAACTTTTTAATGGCTATGCAACAAAAGTTTTCATTAAATGAAAATGATCATTTATTAGCAGTTACAACGTTTGCGTTTGATATTTCTGCTCTAGAAATTTATTTACCTCTTATTAGTGGTGCAAGTTTAACAATTGCGCAAAAAGAAGACATACAAGAGCCATCAGCATTAACGACACTTTTACAAGAAGAAAGAGTGACAATTATGCAGGCTACACCGACGCTTTGGCAGGCGTTAGTAACTGATTATCCAGAGAAGCTACAAGGACTAAATATACTTGTTGGTGGTGAAGCTCTTCCAGCGCATTTAGCAAATAAATTAAAAGAATTAGGTTGCTCAATAACTAATTTATATGGACCAACTGAAACGACGATTTGGTCTACTTTCATGAACATTGATGAAGGTGAAAAGGGTATACCTCCTATTGGAAAGCCAATTTGCAATACAGAAGTATATATATTGGATGCAGGGTTACAACCAGTTCCACCTGGAGTTATTGGGGAATTATATATTGCTGGGGAGGGACTTGCAAGCGGATATTTAGGAAAACCTGAGTTAACAGCTGAACGGTTTGTTGCAAATCCTTATGGAGAATCAGGGAAGCGCATGTACCGTACAGGAGATCTTGTGAAATGGCGTAGTGATGGTGCGTTAGAGTACATTAGTCGCGCAGATCATCAAATTAAAATTCGTGGATTCCGAATTGAATTAGCTGAAATTGAAACGGTATTACAACGACATGAAAATATTCAACAAGCGGTAGTAATGGTACGAGAAGATCGTCCAAATGATAAACGCATCATTGCGTATATCGTTGCAGAAGAAAAGGAACTGATTAATCTTTCAGAAATTCGTTCTTATGTTTCAGAAAGTTTAGCGAATTATATGATACCATCGGCATTTGTTGTGCTAGAAGAATTACCATTAACGCCAAATGGTAAGGTTGACAGAAAGAAATTACCTGCTCCTGATTTTAATGGAATGAACAATGAGAGAGTTGCTAGAAATCCGAAAGAAGAAATATTATGTGATTTATTTGCAGAAGTACTTGGTGTTTCTCGAATTAGCATTGATGATAATTTCTTTGAAATGGGTGGACATTCACTTCTCGCATCTCGTTTAATGGCAAGAATTCGTGAAACGTTAAGTGTGGAATTAGGAATCGGGAAACTATTTGAATCACCAACTGTTGCCGAACTGGCGAAACAATTAAACCATGCAAAAAGTGCAAGACCAGCTATTCAGAAAGCAAGTAGGCCAAATGAAGTTCCACTTTCATTTGCACAGCGCAGGTTATGGTTCTTAAATTGTTTAGAAGGTCCAAGTCCTACTTATAATATTCCGCTAGTCATTCGTATGAATGGAATATTGAATCGGGAAGCATTACAAGGTGCTTTTTATGATGTAGTTGAGAAACATGAAACACTTAGAACAATTTTCCCTAACGTATTAGGTAGTTCCTATCAGAAAATTTTAGATATGGAAAACTTAAATCTAGAAATGGTTATAACTAATACATGTAAAGATGAATTAGAAAGTGTACTTTCAGAGGCGGTAAGATATAGCTTTAACCTCGATTTTGAGCCGGCAGTTCGTTTACAACTTTTTACAGTGAGTGAAAACGAACATGTATTATTAATTTTATTACATCATATTGTAGGTGATGGCTGGTCATTACAGCCGTTAACGAGAGACTTTACAGCGGCGTATAAAGCACGATGTCAAGGTGACAGAGTTCAGCTGGAGACACTACCAGTTCAATACGCGGATTATGCACTTTGGCAACAGCAATTGCTAGGTGATGAAACGACACCAGAGAGTCTTATTTCAACACAATTAGATTTTTGGAAAGAAGAACTTAAAGGTTTACCAGACCAAATGGAGTTACCTACAGATTTCCAGCGTCCAATTGAGACGAGTTACCGCGGGGAAACAATTCATTTTCATATAGATGAAGGTATGCATAGTAGGTTAGTAGAGCTTGCACGTAAAAATGGAGTTAGTTTGTTTATGGTATTGCAAGCAGGGCTTAGTGCACTATTTACAAGATTAGGTGCAGGCACTGATATACCAATTGGAAGTCCGATTGCTGGAAGAAATGATGATGTACTTTCAGATATTGTTGGTTTATTTGTAAATACATTAGTGTTACGTACAAATACGTCAGGAGATCCAAGTTTTAAAGAATTATTAAATAGAGTGAAGCAGGTAAATCTTGCAGCTTATGAAAATCAAGATGTTCCATTTGAAAGGCTTGTTGAAGTGTTAAATCCAGTACGTACTCGAAACAGCCACCCGTTGTTTCAAGTTATGTTAGCTTTTCAAAATACACCAGAAGCAACGTTTCATGTACCAGGTTTAGAAGCGAGCCTTGAAATTCAAAGCGTTGGTTCTGCAAAATTTGATTTAACATTTGAAATTAGTGAGAGTAACGGGGTTGATGGTACTCCGGACGGTTTACATGGATTACTAGAGTTTAGTACCGATTTATATAAACGTGAAACGGTTCAAAAACTAATAGAACGATTCATTTTGTTATTAGATGATGCAGCTACAAATCCGGATCAATCAATTGGCAGATTAGAAATATTAACTGTAGCAGAGAAAAATACAGTGTTAGAAAAGTGGAATGGAGGTTTTCAAATTGCACCAGAAATGACATTGCCACAATTGTTTGAAAAGCAGGTTCATATAAATCCAAATTCTATTGCTGTTGTCTTTGAAGATAAGAAATTAACTTATGAAGAGTTAAATAGAAAAGCAAATAAAATAGCTCGATTCCTAATAGCAAAAGGGATTGGTCCTGATCAACTTGTTGCTTTAGCGATGCCAAGATCATTAAACATGGTTGTAAGCTTATTAGCTGTTCTTAAAGCTGGTGCTGGATACCTTCCGTTAGATCCAGATTACCCAGCAGACCGCATTTCATTTATGCTACACGATGCGAAACCATCATGTGTTTTAACGAATTCAGAAGTGGAAATTGAATGTGATGAGGCACTAAAAGTTTTAGTTGATGATGTAAAAGTAATAGCAGAAGTTGAGAAATATAGTGAAGAAAATATTGATGAAGTGGAACGAATTAAGCCATTATCTCCATCACATATTGCTTACGTTATTTATACGTCAGGTTCAACGGGTAGACCGAAAGGCGTTATGATACCTCATCAAAATGTAGTAAGACTTTTAGGAGCAACTGATCATTGGTTCCAGTTTGACGGAAACGATGTTTGGACGATGTTCCATTCATACGCTTTTGATTTCTCGGTTTGGGAAATTTGGGGACCTTTATTATACGGAGGGCGTTTAGTTGTAGTGCCACATACTGTAAGTCGCTCACCGAAAGAATTTTTACAGCTTCTTGTTAAAGAAAAGGTTACGGTTTTAAACCAAACTCCATCAGCGTTCTATCAATTGATGCAAGCAGATCGTGAAAATGAACAGATTGGCCAAAAATTATCTTTACGGTATGTTGTTTTTGGAGGAGAAGCACTTGAGCTAAGTCGCTTAGAAGATTGGTATAGTCGACATCCTCATAACGCACCAAAGCTTATTAATATGTACGGTATTACGGAGACGACAGTACATGTTAGTTATATTGAATTAGATGAAACTATTGTCTCTTTACGAGCAAATAGTTTAATTGGGTGCAGTATACCTGACCTTAAAGTGTATGTGTTAGACAACTATTTACAACCAGTGCCACCTGGAGTAGTTGGAGAAATGTATGTTGCAGGTGCAGGGCTTGCGCGTGGATATTTAGGAAGAGCAGGATTAACGGCTGAACGCTTTATCGCAGATCCATTTGGAAAGCCAGGTACAAGAATGTATCGTACAGGAGACTTAGCTCGCTGGCGTAAAGATGGGATGCTAGATTATATAGGACGTGCAGATCATCAAATAAAAATTCGTGGATTCCGAATTGAATTAGGAGAAATAGAAGCAGTCATAATGAAGCACCCTAAAGTTGAGCAAGTAGCCGTTATTGTACGGGAAGATCAACCAGGGGATAAACGGTTAGTTTCTTATATCGTTGCATCAAATAATGAAGCGATTGATACGAATGAAATGCGTCAGTTTGCTAGTGGTAGTTTACCAGATTATATGGTTCCATACGCTTTTGTAGTAGTAAATGAGTTACCTTTAACTCCAAACGGTAAATTAGATAGAAAGGCATTGCCAGCTCCAGAATTTATCGCATCATCTTCTAGTCGTGGTCCAAGAACACCGCAAGAAGAAATGTTATGTGACTTGTTTACAGAAGTGCTAAGTGTACCTCAAATTGGAATTGATGACGGATTCTTTGATCTTGGTGGCCATTCACTCCTTGCAGTACAGCTTATGAGCCGCATTAAAGAGGCGCTTGGAGTGGAACTAAACATTGGTACTTTATTTGCAGCACCGACTATTGCAGGGTTAGCTGAAAGACTTGAGATGGGGAATGGTCAAAGTGCACTTGATGTGTTGCTTCCATTACGAGCAAGCGGGGATCAATTACCACTATTTTGTGTACATCCAGCAGGTGGATTAAGTTGGTGCTATGCAGGACTTATGAAATCTTTAGGAACAGATTATCCAATCTATGGTGTACAAGCACGTGGTATTGCTAAAAATGAAGAACTTCCAAAAAGTTTAGAGGAGATGGCGGCGGATTACTTGAAACACGTTCGTGAAGTACAGCCTCATGGACCATATCGTTTATTAGGTTGGTCGCTTGGAGGAAATGTTGTGCATGCAATGGCGGCGCAATTACAAAATGAAGGGGAAGAAGTAGAATTACTCGTTATGCTTGATTCTTATCCTGGACACTTCTTACCGAATACGGAAGCGCCTACTGAAGAGGAAGCGTTAATCGCATTACTTGCTTTAGGCGGATATGACCCAGATAACATGGATGGTAAACCACTTACAATGGAAAGTGCAGTTGAAATCCTTCGTAAAGATGGAAGTGCATTAGCAAGTCTTGAAGAAGAGACTATATTGAACTTGAAAGAAACATATGTAAATTCAGTAGGGTTGTTAGGGAAATATGTACCGAAAGTTTATAACGGAGATATCTTATTCTTTAGATCTACTGTTATACCAGACTGGTTTGATCCTATTTCTCCAAATACGTGGCTAAATTATTTAGATGGGCAAATTGTGCAGCACGATATTGATTGTAGACATAAAGATCTATGTCAGCCAGGTCCACTTACGGAAATTGGACAAGTATTAGCGAAATATTTGCAGAATAAGAAAGGGGTAAGTAGAGTATGACGAATCCATTTGAAAATGATAATTACACATATAAAGTATTAATAAATGAGGAGGGCCAGTATTCTCTCTGGCCTGCTTTTCTCGATGTACCTATTGGCTGGAATGTCGTATATGAAGAAGCTAGTAGGCAGAGCTGCTTAGAATATGTTGAATATAACTGGAAAGATTTGGATCCAAAAAGTAATCAAGTTCGAGAAAAAATATTAGCAGGAAAACGATAATGAAAGCAAAACTAAATCCAAAAGTAGTTGTAAGTATCGTGTATATAACTGCGATGTTTATGGCTGCGATGGACGCAACGATTGTAAATGTAGCACTGCAAACGATAAGTAGAGAACTACAAGTACCTGCATCTGCAATGGGGACGGTTAATGTTGGGTATTTAGTTAGTTTAGCTGTTTTCCTTCCGATTTCTGGTTGGTTAGGAGATCGTTTTGGGACGAAAAGAGTATTTTTAATTGCTCTTTTCGTATTTACAATCGCTTCTGCTTTATGCGGAATGGCTAACGATATTACTTCATTGAATGTTTTTCGTATCATTCAAGGTGCTGGTGGAGGGCTTTTAACACCGGTCGGAATGGCGATGTTATTTCGAACATTTTCACCAGAGGAAAGACCGAAGATTTCCCGGTTCATTGTACTTCCAATTGCTGTAGCACCAGCAATTGGTCCTATCATCGGTGGTTTCTTTGTAGATCAAATGTCTTGGCGTTGGGCATTTTATATTAATCTACCGTTTGGAATCGTTGCATTGCTATTTGGACTTCTATTTTTAGCAGAGCATGTTGAAAAATCAGCTGGTCGCTTTGATTCGCTCGGCTTTATTTTATCAGCACCAGGATTTGCGATGCTCATATATGCGCTCAGCCAGGGACCATCAAAAGGGTGGATTTCTCCAGAAATTATGAGTACTGGGATAGCTGGGGTTGTATTCATTACATTGTTTATAATCGTAGAACTGAAAGTAAAGCAACCGATGTTAGATTTACGCTTATTAAAAGAACCAGTCTTTAGAAAGATGAGCCTTATATCATTATTTTCATCAGCTGGTTTACTAGGAATGTTATTTGTTTTTCCACTTATGTATCAAAATGTGATAGGAGTTTCCGCGCTGGAATCAGGACTTACGACATTTCCAGAGGCGATTGGATTAATGATTTCTTCACAAATTGTGCCATGGTCATATAAAAAATTAGGAGCGCGAAAGGTAATTTCTATTGGATTAATTTGTACCGTGGTTATCTTTGTTTTATTAAGTTTTGTAAATCACGATACGAATCCGTGGCAAATCCGCGCATTATTGTTTGGTATCGGTATTTTCTTAGGTCAATCTGTCGGCGCGGTTCAATTTTCTGCCTTTAACAATATCACGCCGCCTTTTATGGGGAGAGCTACTACTATATTCAATGTGCAAAATCGACTAGGTTCAGCAATAGGGGTAGCTGTTTTAGCTAGTATACTAGCTGGTTTTGGAAGTAATAACGCTCAATCCGATTTTTTACCATATCAAGCAGCACTAATTGGATCAGCAATATTTTTGCTCATAGCACTACTATTTTCTTTACGTATTTCCGATAAAGAGGTAATGTCAAAGAAGAAAGAAAAAACATTATCTGTATCAGAAAAAGAGAAAGTACTTGTCAATGAATAACAATATACGTATGCTTTCTTATGAAAATTGATATTCGTTGAATAAAGGAGAGTTTACATGATAGAAAGTAAAGTTGTAGATTCTATTCCAACTTTGAATGAGAATGATTGTCAAATATGGTGGGCAAGAATTTCGGATTTACAATCATGGCATTACAAATTACTAAATGATATAGAGCAAGAGAAAGCAAATTCGTATCACCATTCGGCAGATCGAGCTCGTTTTATAATAGGTTGCGTAATAAGTAGATTAGTTCTCGGTAAGATACTTTCTATGTCACCAGTCCAAGTACCAATTGATCGAATGTGCTCAGTATGTAAATTGCAGCATGGTAGACCACAATTACCAGAAGGTATGCCGCAATTATCCGTTTCACATTCAGGTGAGTGGGTTGTCGTTGCTTTTACAAAATCTGCACCTGTTGGCATAGATGTAGAACAAATGAATCCAAATGTAGATGTTATGAAAATGGCAGAAGGTGTATTAACAGACATTGAAATAGCGCAAGTTATGAAACTGCCAAATGAACAGAAAATAGAAGGATTTTTAACATATTGGACTCGAAAAGAAGCGGTGCTGAAAGCGACAGGTGAAGGACTAATGATTCCGCCAGTACATATTACAGTATCAGCTCCAAATGATCCTCCAAACTTGTTGGTTTTTAAGGATAGACAAGAGTTATTAAATAATACAATGATGGAAGATGTAAAGCCTAGTTTAGATTATAGGGCCTCTGTTGCAATATTCAGTAAGGAAGTGACTGAAATTACGCAATTAGATGCGGCAGCACTTTTAAATCTTAAATAAAAAAATTATAGAAGAGGTGTTCCTCATGTTAGTAGCGGAAAATAGAAAGAATGAATTCACTTATAACGTACAAGCAATTAAAAATATTTTATTTTCTGGAGATACATCATCCATTCATGCTTTAGAAAAGCTTTTAAATGATACAGTTCAGTTTGATGTTCTTGAACAAGAGGCACTTGGTAGACAGTACATTCCGAAAGAAGCAAAGAATTTCTTTGATAAAGATGGAACATTTCTTTACCGTGTATCTAATGTTAGTTATAAAGGCAAGGTGTTATCTGAAAATCTAATTTTTGCAGACACTTCGTTTTTACCGGACGCAATAAAGAGTGAATTAGAGAGTGGAAATATTCCTGTTGAAAAGCTTATAGAAAAGATGGAAGTAAGAAGAAATGTATTATATGAAGGATATCAGCCATCTGGAAATATTATTGAATTGTTTGATGGATGTTCTGTTACAGCGAATGTGTATCCAACTAGAAAGTATCAAATTGTAAGTAAATGCAAATGTGTATTTTATATTTGTGAAGTGTATCATGCAGAGAATATAAAGCAATTGCTTAAATAAAAACAAGAAACCAGCCTATAAAATGGCTGGTTTCTTGTTTATTTAACAGCTTCTTTTAATTCTTTACCTGCTTTAAATGCAGGAACTTTACCAGCGGCGATTTGAATTTCTTCGCCAGTTTGCGGATTACGTCCTGTACGAGCAGATCTTTCGCGCACTTCAAAAGTTCCAAAACCGATTAGTTGAACTTTATCTCCAGATTGTAATGCATTAGCAATTGTGTCAAATACGGATTGTACAGCTGCAGAAGCGTCCTTTTGAGAAATATCAGCTGATTGAGCTACGTTTTTAATTAATTCTGTTTTGTTCATGTTTTCACCTCATAAAAAAATTTTTGGAATGAATGTTTTAGTATAATAGATAGTAAAGATAAAGCTATCACTATGATTAGATAGAATACTATATAATTATGTTAATTTCGTTGCAAGAGACTGAATCCCTTCTATTATTTAGGGATTAATTAAGAATCGATGCATATAAAAAGATTTAATATGAGGATGAGGGGGAGTATATGAATGATTTCTCGTGAAAAAAATGAGAAGGAAAGTATATTAATTCGTCAACATGATCATGGTTTTTTAGCTGGAGAGATTGCAAAACATATAAAAGAAGACTTTTTTGAAAGTAAAACGTATTTAAAAGAAACAGTTGATGCAATATATGAGCATGACAGAGGATGGATAGAGCTTGATAAAGTACCAATTTTGAATGATGCTAAAAATATTCCATATACATTTATGGATTGTCCAAGCCCATTACGTTTTGTTTTTTATACGATTGGTTTAAATGAAATTGAGAATTCTAATCCATACGGGGCATTGCTTTGTAGTAAACATTTTTTATCATTTCCACTAAACGAGGAAGATGAAGAGATGATGTCATTTTATAAACATGAATTAGAACGACAAAAAAGAATTTTAAAAACGTTAACAAAGGAACAGTTTGCGATGTTCGATAAACATTATAGATTATTAAAGTTTTGTGATGAACTTTCTTTATACGTATGTATGAATAAGCCTGGTGTCAAAAAGAAAGATGAAATTGATTTATTTAAAGATGGTTTTGAAGGAACAGCAATGTTTAATAGTAAAGAGGAGAAACTTATTCAAGCTGAATGGGTGAACGAGGAAACAATTCGGATTACACCATTTCCATTTCAAACGGAATTTTATACGTATGTAAAATATAAAACGATAAATAAGCATGAAATGAAAGAAAAAGGGATTGCAAAGGCTGATAGAGAATCAGAAATGAAGAAACAAACCATTCGTTTCATACAATAAGGAGGTAATATAAATTGAAAGAATATATATTAAAACAGTGTGATTATCATGCTTGGGCTAATACAATATTATTCAATCGATTAAAAGAGTTACCAAACTATGAGACAATTTTTAATGAGCAGATACAGAGTGTATTCCCATCCATTAAGGATACTTTTGTGCATATTTATATTACAGATCAAGTGTGGTTACATATATTGCATGGTAAAAGTATGAATGAAGCAATACAAGACCGAGAAGATTTACGAAAACGAATTGAAACTAAATCGTTACATGAATTAGAAAAAATGTTTGAAAATATGGCAAATCAATATAAAGACTTTTTAATTACAATACAAGATGTGAATGCTGTAGTTGTTATTGAGAACCCATATGCAGGGGCATTAGAAACTTCAATTTTAGAGTTAGTACAACATGTCGTAAATCATGGTACATATCATAGAGGAAATATAACAGCGATGATCCGTCAACTTGGTCATTCGTCGACAATGATGGATTTTGTACTGTATTTACATATGGTTAAAAAGCAGGGAGAGTAATATAGTTTGTAAGAAGGAGAGGCTTTAATTATAGAAGTCTCTCCTTCTATTTTATTCCGCATTCATGGTAGATCGACTGATTAAAGTTTTCTTAAGAAGCTTTATTTTCTTGTAATTGCTTAGCGTATTGTACAGCCTTAAATGCATTGACTCTACCATTTTTCCAGTACGTACCTGTACCACTAATTTTATCAGAAGTTGACTCAATAATTTGGCGGATTTGTGTATTGCTATATCCTTGATTTGCTAAAAGGGCAGCAACTCCTGCAACATGAGGTGTTGCCATAGATGTACCACTTAATGATTGATACGTGCTTCCTTTATATGTGGAATATATATTTGAACCTGGTGCTGCAACATCTACCCAGCTACCATAAGTAGAAAATGAAGATTTCTTATCTGCTTGATCTGTAGAAGCAACTGCAATCACTTCGCTGTAATAAGCAGGGTAATTAGCTTTTGTATTTCCAGCATTTCCAGCAGCTGCAACTATAACAGAGCCTTTATTCCATGCATATTGAACGGCTTGTTGTAATGCAGTACCACCATTTGGAGCTCCTAAACTTAAACTAATTACTTTTGCATCCGAATCAGCAGCTTCTCGAATACCTTGCGCCACAGCATCAAGAGTACCACTTCCTTGATTATCTAATACACGGACAGCATAAATTGAAGTTTGTGGGGCAACACCAGCAATTCCAACACTGTTATTCGTAAGTGCTCCAGTAATTCCAGCACAATGCGTACCATGACCATTACCATCATCAGATGTATTGTCGTTATCAACATAATCATGCCCGTAAATTACTTTCGAAGCCAAATCAGGATGTGAACCTTGAACTCCTGTATCAATAATAGCTACTTTTACACCAGGATCACTTCGTTGGCTATCCCAAGCTTGTGGAGCTTGAATCTTTTGTAATCCATATTGATTTTTAAAATATGGGTCGTTTGGAGTCCAAAAGGCGTGAACGTAATAATTCGGTTCTGCATATTCTACATCTGGATTATTTTTATAACTCTTTATTTTTTCTTTTACAGTACCTTTTGAAAATTGAACCACTTCAAAACCTAACTTATCATCTTTAGATAAGACATTAGCTCCGACAGATTTATGAAAAGATTGCACATTGCTTAAAGATGCATTTTGCTTGAACTTAACGATTAATTGGTTAGGAACGTAATCAGTAGATGATGTTTCAGCGCTTGAAGTATTTGTGTTAAAGAAGAAACCACCAATAATAAACGATAAAACAGATAGGAAAACAATGATTTTGTTTTTCAAAAGATTTTTCCTCCCTTTTCTTGGATGAGTTTTTCAGCGACACTTTAATGTCGCATTCCTTTTCAACTATATAGTTAGACCATACGATTTATGACATTTATGTGAAAAACTTTTGGAGGAATAAAAAGGAGTAAACATTGATATAAATATATTTTTAATAATAGTAATTAAGTAAAAGAGGGGATGAAAAAAGGAATGCTCATCATGTATGAGTCATTCCTTTTTTCATAGATTAACTTGCCTGTTTTTTATTATTTTCTTTCAATTTCTCTGCTTGTAAAAAGCGATTCGTTTCAGCAACAACAATACTACTTAATCCAATTAGACCAATTAAGTTTGGAATGGCCATAAGTCCATTTGCAATATCAGCAAATGTCCATACGATTCCTAGCTTTAAATTAGCACCAATTGCAATCATGACGATAAAGATTGCTTTATAATATTTAACAGCACTTTCTCCGAATAAATAAGCTACACATTTTTCTCCATAATACGACCAGCCTAAAATAGTAGAGTAGGCAAATAAAATAATTGCGATACCGAGAATCATACTACCAGCAGTACCAAATACAGATTGGAATGCAAGTGTTGTAGCTTCAACGCCAGTTTTACCAGATTTCCAAGCGCCTGTAGTAATTAATACAAGTCCTGTAATGGTACATACAATAAACGTATCTAGAAAAGTACCAGTCATTGAAACTAAAGCTTGCTTTGCAGGCGAATCAGTTTTTGCAGCCGCCGCGGCAATAGGTGCACTCCCTAAACCAGCTTCGTTCGCAAATACACCACGCGCCATTCCGATTTGAATAGCTGATGCAACTGTTGCCCCGATAAAACCACCAGCAGCTGCTGTACCATTAAATGCACCAGAAAAAATAAGTGAAAATGCTTCAGGAATTTGGTCGTAGTGATAGAAAATAATTATAAGACCAGCAATTATATAAAAGAAAGCTTTAATAGGAACGACATATCCCGTCACTTTCCCGATTTTTTTTACACCGCCTAAAATAACCATTGCGATTAAAATTGCCATTAGTATACCAGTTAAAGCAGGAGGGAAAGAGAAATTAATTCGCATTGCCTCTGCAACTGAATTAGATTGCACCATATTACCAATACCGAAAGAAGCAGTTGTACCAAATATAGCGAATAATATAGCAAGCCATTTCTTACCTAAACCACGCTCTAAATAATACATTGGTCCACCTGAATATTCACCATTTTCATTACTAACACGGTATTTCACTGCAAGTATTGCTTCAGCATACTTTGTTGCCATACCGAATAAAGCGGTAATCCACATCCAAAATATTGCACCAGGACCACCAATTGTAACCGCTGTTGCAACACCGGCTATATTTCCCATACCAATCGTTGCGGCCATAGCTGTCATGAGTGCTTGGAAGTGACTAATATCTCCAGAAGAAGAAGTATCTTCTGATTTTTTAAACGCTAGTTTGTGAGCGTATAATAGTTTACTAAACTGTAAACCTTTCAAACGCACTGTGAGAATGATACCTGTTCCAACGAGTAGCAACAAAGTTGGTAATCCCCACACGTATTGATTTAGTTGTTCTAATACTTTACTTACTGTCTCCATCTTTATTCTCCTTTTTTAGAAAAAATAAAAACCACTTCAAGTAAATGAAATGGTCTCTGGAGAAACAAGGGATAGAAAAATAAACCGATACAATCGGCTTTTTCTTTCGCTTGTCTCTGTCCTTTTACCTGAGAGATTATCCGCTAAAGTAGCGGATTTGCTCCTTCGGTGCTCGTTTTCCTCCGCGCTCTATGAAAGCGAGAGGGAGTCTCTCCAGAGATTCGTCCCCATGCAGTTCTACTTGTAACCAAGACCTGAGAGTTTCAAAGTTGGTATAACAACTTTTTGCCCCGTCGGTAGATCAATAGACCTTCTCCTGAATGGTTCATCCGAATTATAAAATTTATAAACACATTGATTGTAAATCAATAAAAACATTATAGACATACAAATTGTGAATTGCAATCATTTTTTATTTTAAAATAGTAAATAGTTTTATTTTTTTGTAAGTCCTAATTTATCTTCAACTTCATTTAAAGTAGATAAAGCGATGACAATATGTTGATCCGCAAGTCCTAAAGCTTGTTTTGTTTTTTCAATAGTTTCATTGGTTGGAGTAGAGTTATTTGCTCCGTCTATAATCAAATTTGCTGCATTTTTCATGAAATTTGATGCGGATTTAAACTGATTTGTGAATTGAAGTAGTTGTTTTTGTATATCTATATCTGTTATGTTTTCTTCAATTTTAAGCGTGTCTATTTCGTTCATAATTGTTTCGTACTGCTTGGAAACAGCACTCATTGTAACTAATAGTTTATTTCGATCTACTGAATCTCCATTCGTGTTAATCTCTTCCCAAGCAGGTAACCAATCTTTTTCGATGATGTTATTATAAGTAGTAGTCAATTCATTGATTTTAGGTTGTAATTTAGTTTTGAAAGTTTTTGTATCCGCTGTTTCTACAGTTGCTTTTTCGTGGTTATTTTTAACATTAGTAACGTAGAAAATTGTACCAAAAATGATGAAAATAGAAATAACAACTGTCCATTTAGTAAAAAGTAATTTCTGCAATATGTAACGCCTCCAAAATTTAAAAACTTATAATTATAATATATAACAATAATGTTGTTTTAAGTAGAGAAAATAGGTTAGAAATGATTTAAAATATATCTTTTCTATACATAAATAATTAAAGTTAGTAAAATGATGAAAGTTATATGTGAGAAAAGGGGGTTTTTAGTGAAAATGAATAGAAGAAAACTAGTTTCAAGTATTTCAATGGTTATGTTATTAGTTGGTTTAATTGCATTCATATTTATGAATAAAGAATCTAAAATTAAAGATTTTCCAGTGCCAATGTCAGCAATCCATATTAACGATGATAAGGAAGAGGACTATCAATATATAAGTGTAATGCCAATTACAAAGGCGAGTGGATGGGAGAACTTAGGGGAAAACGGGCATACTGTTAGTTTTAAAAAAGGGGAGCGGAAGGTAGCAGTAGTACATTATCCAGGAGACATTACGTATTATTTATTTGAAAAATAATTAATGATAAGAGAGATAGGGAGTAGATGATAATGTAAGATTGTTTACTTTCTATCTTTTTTGGATTTTAATTCTGAATTGTTTGAATTAAAATTATTATGCGTATAGAATAATATAATATGTTTTATTGAATGATATAGATAACCAGTAATACATAATTATGTTATGTAAACTGTAAGCGGGATAAGAAAGCAAAGCAAGAGATTTTAATTTTTATATTTTAGATGTATTTTTACACGGTAAGTATTCCAATAATCAACTTACAACATTTACGGAGGGCATCAAACTTTGAGTAAGTAATGGAGTTGATAACAAAATAAATTAACGTTTGTGTATATGGAAAAATAGAAAGTATGGCGAGTGGGAAATGTATCGGATCAAAAGGGGGAATTAAAAATGTTACTAAAAACAATCTACTGTAAGGTGGAAGAAGAGAAAAAGGAATTGTTTTCAAATGCGCAAGAAAAATGGCATGATATACGGCACCTAGATGGTTTTCATGGACAATTTGGTGGATGGTATGAAGACGAGGCATGTGTATTTACTTTATGGGAAGATAGAAGTACATATCAATCATTTATGAATGGTGCTCACGATACAATTTATTTAAATAGTAATCAAGAGGATACGTTTCTCTCATGTGAAATTGAATTATTTCAAACGTTGTATGATATAACTGATATGTATTTGAAAGACGTTGTTACAGAAGGATCATTCGTAAGAGTTGCTATATGTGATGTAAAGTTGGAAAAGGAAAAGCATTTTTTACATAAGCAAGAAACAATTTGGAATAAAGGAATGGAAAAAGCAAAAGGAATGCTAGGTGGAGTAGTTGGGAAGTCTTTAAAAAATGAAAATCGTTACATAGTGTTAACGTATTGGAAAGATGAAATAGCGCACCAACATTATGTGGAAGAGATTTTCCCAGATTTATATAAATTAGCTAATATTCATGAAGATATAGAAAAGATACAAGGAAAACAAGCTGTATGTAAGGAAGAATGGCTTGTATATTAAACGATGAAAAAGTGCATAAATGAATGTATAATAAAGATATTTTCTTATAAACAAGTAATTAATAGAAGACGTTATATACCCTTTCATGTTAATATATTTAAGTTATAATAGGAGGCTTACCCTTTTGTATTGTACGGTAGAAGCAGTGTGAGCTTGAAATTTTTTTTAGAAAAGGATGTGCCTAATTTGCGTATCAATAAATTTATTAGTGAAGCTGGAAAAGCGTCTCGACGTGGAGCGGATAAACTAATTAATGAGAGAAGAGTAATTATTAACGGTAAGGTTGCAAAAATTGGTGACCAAGTGAACCCAGGTGATGATGTACGAGTAAATGGAGAGCAGCTTCGAATTGCTCGAGATCACGTATATATCGCTTTAAATAAACCAGTAGGTATTACATGTACGAGTGAAAAAGCAGTAAAAGGTAATATTATCGATTTAGTGAATCATCCTTTACGAATTAGTCACATTGGACGTCTTGATAAAGACTCTGACGGTTTAATTTTGTTAACGAATGATGGCGATATTGTTAATGAGATTTTACGTGCTGAAAACAAACATGAGAAAGAATATATCGTTTCAGTAGATAAGCCAATTACACCTGATTTCTTAGAGAAAATGGCAGCGGGTGTTAAAATTTTAGGAACAAAAACGCTTCCTTGTGAGATTACACAGTTATCAAAATATGAGTTCCAAATTATTTTAACACAAGGACTAAATCGTCAAATTCGCCGTATGTGTGAAGCTTTAGGTTATCAAGTATACACTTTAAAACGTACGAGAATTATGAATATTGAATTGAATAATTTACCAGTTGGGCAGTGGAGAGATTTAACGAAGAAAGAGAAAAGACGTCTATTTGCAGACTTAAATTACGAACCACAAGATTGGTAAAATTGTGAAGTGAAACCAAAAAAATTTGGTTTCACTTTTTTAAATTAAATAAATAATTTTTTTAAACACTTGCAAAAATAAAATGAATAAGATATATTAAATAACAATAAATGGATGTTTTACAAAAGCGAAGAAAAGGACATGAGTTATTTTCCCCGGTTATACAGAGAAGGAAGGAAAGCTGAGAACTTCCTAACGCAGAAAAATAACTTACCACCTTAGAGCTGCACTAGGGAAATTAAGTATCTAGTGCCGTGTATGCGACGTTATCGCAAAAGAAGCCATTATGTTTTTTGTGATGGGAATCTGGGTGGAACCACGGATATAAGCATATTCGTCCCTATTTTAGGGATGAATATGCTTTTTTGCATTCAATTTCATAATAAGCGAAGAAAAGGACACGAGTTATTTTCCCCGGTTATACAGAGAAGGAAGGAAAGCTGAGAACTTCCTAACGCAGAAAAATAACTTACCACCTTAGAGCTGCATTGGGGAAATTAAGTATCTAGTGCCGTATAAACGACGTTACCGTAAAAGAAGCCATTGTTGTTTACAATGGGAATCTGGGTGGAACCACGGGTAAAAGCACGCTCGTCCCTATTTTAGGGATGAGTGTGCTTTTTATTATGAAATGGAGAGATGAAAAGTGAAAGAACAGATGATTGAAATTAAATTTCCAGATGGCAGCGTTAAAGAATTTGTAAAAGGAGTTACTTTAGAAGAAATTGCGGGATCCATTAGCAGTAGTTTGAAAAAGAAAGCAGTCGCGGGGAAAGTAAATGATGGGTTATATGATTTACGCCGGAATATTGGAGAAAATGCGGAAGTAGAAATCATTACTATAGAATCAAATGAAGGTGTAGAAATTGCAAGACACTCTGCGGCACATATTTTAGCGCAAGCTGTAAAAAGATTGTATGGTGATATAAATCTTGGAGTAGGGCCTGTTATTGAAAATGGATTTTATTATGATATGGATCTTCCAAGTAGTGTAAACATAGAAGATTTACGGAGAATAGAAAAAGAAATGAAAAAGATTATAAATGAAAATATAAAGATAGAACGAGTTGAGGTTTCTCGAGAAGAAGCAGCTAAACTGTTTCAAGAAATGAACGATCTCTTGAAATTAGAACTTTTAGAAGCAATTCCTAGTGGGGAAAGTGTAACACTATATAAACAAGGGGAATTTGTAGATTTATGTAGAGGACCACATTTACCATCTACAGGTTATTTGAAAGCATTTCAATTAACTCACGTTTCCGGTGCATATTGGCGAGGTGATAGTAATAACCAAGTGCTTCAGCGCATATATGGTGTTGCATTCTCTTCTCAAAAAGAATTAGAAGAGTATTTACATTTCGTTGAAGAAGCAGCAAAAAGAAATCATCGTAAGTTAGGCAGTGAGCTTGAGTTATTTATGTTTTCTGAAGAGGCTCCGGGAATGCCGTTTTATTTACCGAAAGGACAAATGATTCGTAACGAATTGGAATCATTTTTAAGAGAAATTCAAAAAGAGTACAATTATCAAGAAGTACGCACTCCGTTCATGATGAACCAAGAAGTATGGGAGAGATCAGGGCACTGGGGACATTATAAAGATAATATGTATTTCTCTGAAGTAGATAATAAAAGTTTTGCATTAAAACCGATGAACTGTCCAGGGCACATGCTTATGTTTAAAAATAAATTGCATTCTTATCGTGAATTACCGATTCGTATGTGTGAATTCGGTCAAGTACATCGCCATGAGTTTAGTGGTGCGTTAAACGGATTATTAAGAGTACGTACTTTCTGCCAAGATGATGCACATTTATTTGTAACTCCAAAACAAATTGAAGATGAAATTAAATCAGTAATGGCGCAAATTGATTACGTATATAAAACTTTTGGATTCGAATATGAAGTAGAGCTTTCTACTCGTCCAGAAGATTCAATGGGTGATGATAAATTATGGGAGCAAGCAGAAGCGGCATTAGAAAATGTATTACAATCGCTAAATTATAAATATAGACTAAATGAAGGTGACGGTGCTTTTTACGGGCCGAAAATTGATTTTCATATTAAAGATGCTTTAAATAGAAGTCACCAGTGCGGAACAATCCAGCTTGATTTCCAAATGCCAGAGAAATTTGATTTAAATTATATAGATGAAAATAATGATAAGAAAAGACCAGTTGTTATTCACAGGGCAGTTTTAGGGTCATTAGATCGCTTCTTAGCAATATTAATTGAGCACTTTGGAGGTGCGTTCCCGGCATGGGTGGCACCAGTTCAAGTGAAAGTAATTCCAGTTTCAAATGCAGTACATGAACAATATGCCAATGAGATTGCACTTAAATTAGCACAAGCTGGAGTTCGTGTTGAACAAGATGCACGAGATGAAAAATTAGGATATAAAATAAGAGAAGCACAAATGCAAAAAGTACCGTATGTTCTTGTTATTGGGGATAAGGAAATGGAAAACGGAGCTGTAAATGTACGTAAATATGGAGAAGAGAAGTCAGAAGTTGTTGCGCTAGATGTATTTGTGGCAAGTATTGAAGAAGAAATAAAGAATAGAAAATATTGATTGTAAAGAAAACACACTATTAGAAATTAGTGTGTTTTCTTTTTTATCTTACAAAAATGTAAGGTAAATGTAAGCGAAATCGAGGGAACGAGTTGTAGAAAAATGAGAATATGAAGTAGGAAATAGGAAATAGGAAATAAGTTCATGTTAAGGGTGTAACTCTTATTGGATGAATAATTAAAAAATTCTTAAGAATTTACATGACAAAATAATAAGAAATATGTGAGAAATTGATTTTATACAAAAGGGATGGAGTGAAAGAGATGTCAACAAATGTAGTTACTGTAGAAAGTGTAGAAAAAACGTATGGGAAAAGAAATGAGAATCAGTCAAAAGCATTAAGGGGTGTATCGTTAAGTATTAAAGAAGGAGAATTTGTCGGGATCATGGGACCTTCTGGTTCTGGAAAAACGACTTTACTTAATGTGATAAGTACACTTGACCAAGCGACAGGTGGTAGTGTGACGATAGCTGGTACAAATATTACTTCTATGAAGGGCAATGCGTTATCTGATTTTCGCTCTCAAAAATTAGGTTTCATTTTTCAAGATTTTAATCTACTAGAAAACTTATCAATTTATGAAAATATAGCTTTACCACTTTCTTTGCAAGGCGTACCATCAAGTGAGATTACTGGAAAGGTAAATGACGTTGCGAAGAAATTAGGAATTACTGAAATTTTAACAAAATATCCAACTGCTGTTTCTGGTGGACAAAAGCAAAGAACAGCGGCGGCAAGAGCTTTAGTACATAATCCAGCAATTGTATTAGCAGATGAACCGACAGGTGCGCTTGATAGTAAAAACGCAAAAAGTTTATTAGAAGCGATGCAAGATTTACATAAAAATCACAATGTAAGTATTTTGATGGTTACACACGATGCATTTAGTGCAAGTTATTGTGAGCGTATTTTATTTATTCAAGATGGTCTTCTTTATAAAGAATTAAATCGTCAAGGCACTAGAGAGAATTTCTATCAAGACATTTTAGGTGTGCTCGCTCATATGGGCTCAGCTGCTGAGTCTAAGTAGGGGGCGAAACTATGTTATTTAAATTATCACGTCATAGTATGAAAAAGATGTTAAAAGATTATATGGTTTTACTTATTGGCCTCGTTATTAGTATTAGTATTTTCTACATGTTCCAAACGATGGCGATGAATAGTGAATTTACGAAAGATAATAGCCTAATTAGTAGTATTAGACTCGTCTTTTGGGTAGGTGCAATACTATTATCTTTCATTACTGTATTTTATATTATATATGCCAACTCTTTCTTACTCACGTTAAGAAGAAAAGAACTCGGTATGTACATGATGCTTGGTGCAAAAAAGAAAAAAGTAGCACAGTTATTATTTATTGAAACATTCGGTATGGGTATTGTCAGTATTATTATCGGTATTTTAGTAGGGATGTTACTTGCAAGTGTAGCAGGAAACTTTTTAATGAATGGAATGGAAATTTCAGCAAAAGGTAGTTATGCATCTGTATACACACCAGCAATTTTAGTTACAGCTATTTTCTTCTTAATACTATTTTTCATTACTGGCTTAATGAACAGTGTCCGATTGTTACGTAAAACTGAACTAGAGTTAATTCGTGAAGATGAAACACTAGATGAAGTGAAGAAAAGTAAAACTCGCATTATTATAATGACAGTACTTGGTGTATTACTAATAAGTACAGGGTACTATTTTATGATCAATGTAAAAATATATGCTGAATTAGGTTTTATTATAGCAACCATCGTTACAACACTTGGAACATATTTTATCTTTAGTTCATTACTCCCGTTTTTTGTGATGAAAATTAAGGGGAATAAAAAACGAAATGAAACGGGCTTAAATAGTTTTACATATGCACAGCTACGCTTTCGAGTAAATAGTTTATCGAGAGTATTAGGTACTGTAGCAATGTTAATTGCATTAGGCGCAGGTGCGATGACGGCAGGTATGGCTTTCCAAAAAAATGTAGGTATTATGACAGACTTTTCTCGTGTATATGATGTTGTAATTCATGATCCGAATGATCAAGACAAAGCTGCCTTAAAAGAAATGGAAATTGTTGAAGAAAGCAAGTACAACTATAAAGTAGATGGAGAAGCGGTTTATTATTTACGTAACGACTTAACTGCGAAACCACCACTTGTTTCAGACCATTTTGATACAAAAACGTTAAAAGAGCCTGTTCGTAAACGTGTGACTGAACCTTTAACTGAACCTGTATATTCAGCTTTAGAGGCTCCTGAATTAGCAAAATTCCCTCGTATGCCAAAGGATTGGGAAGACGCAGTTGTAAGAGAGATACAAATTACGCATAATCAATTTAGCGGAAAACCAGTAAGAATTGCAGACGAAGAGCATTATAAAGGGATTCAAGGAACAGAACATACTGTAACATTAGCAAAAGTAGATGATATGAAAAAATATAAACCGTTATTGATCGAAATAGACAAGAGACAAAAAGCACAAATTGAAAAAGCAACAGGTGAAAAGGTAGACTTATTTACGAAAATGACAATTTATCAGTTTATGAACAGCTTCATGAGCGGAACAATGTTTATGGGATTTTTCCTCGGAATTGCCTTTTTAGCAATGATGGCAAGTTCCCTTATGTTCAAAATATTAACAGGTGCTTCTCGCGACGTACGCCGTTATGAAATGTTACGAAAAATTGGTGTGAGACGTAGTATGTTAACGAAAAGTATATATAAAGAAATTTCATATTTATTTATCTTCCCAGCGATCATTGGCATTTCTCACGTTTTAGTAGGGCTTAACTTATTTAGCTTTATATTAGTTGACCCGTTTGTGAAAGTGTGGGTGCCAATAGGGATTTTCTTAGTCATTTATTTCATTTATTACTGGATAACTGTTCAACTTTATAAAGGTATGGTAATGCCGAAAGAAGAGGTAGCTAAATAGTTTATGAAAAGAGTCCTTGTGTTGAGAATAAGGGCTCTTTTTTTATGTTTTTTATAAAGAAGGAAAAGATTGGATAATGGTCGAAAAATATAATGTAACTTCCAAGAAATGACTAAAATAATACTATTTTGTCGAGAGAAAGGATACGAAGTATGAAAGAAATGCTACAGTTATTTCGCAACAAAGTGTATGCACGTTTTTTTCTAGCAAATATTTTAGAGCGACTCGGTTCTATGATTGCTGGAATTTCTTTAATGTTTTATTTGCTAGATCAATACGGAAAACAACCAGTTTACGCAACGATGACACAAATTATGATTGCATTACCTGCATTAATCTTTTTTCTATTGGTAGGGACAGTAGTGGATCGATTTGATAGACAACGTATATGTACAATAAGTAACATATGTTGCTCGCTCTGTAATATTGGAATCCTAATTTCGCTTTATTACGGGATGATTATACTTGTCTTTATATTTTTATTTTTGGAAAATGCGTGTATACAATTTTTCTCTCCAGCAGAACAATCGATGATACAGGGAGTAGTTGAATCAGACCAATACGGTGCAGCAGCGGGTATTAATCAAATGGTAAATAGTTTGTATGCTTTGTTTGGTGTAGGAATTGCAACGATGGTGTACTGGACTTTTGGAATTTACGGGAGCATTTTAGTAAATACGCTCACTTTTATTATGAGTGGTATTTTGATTCAAACAATCTCCATTCCAGAAAAAGTTCGTTTACCAAATGGTAGAACAAAATGGAAAGAAGTTAATTTGAAGATGTTAATAACAGAGTTTAAAGAAGGGATTAGGTATATATACCAAAATGAAACTTTAAAAAAATTACTTTTAGGATTTATCGTATTTGGATTATTAAATGGTGTTTTAAGTGTATCCGCTACTTACATATTAAAATACAAACTAGCTCCAGAAACGTATGAAAGTTTAGCAATGGTGGGCGGTGTAGTTGGAGGGATTTCATTACTAATTGGAAGCATAGTAGCAACGAGTATAGGTAAGAAATATGCGCCAAAATCTATTATAGTTTTTGGTATGGCAGGCTCAGGAGTCTTCTTTGGTATGTGTTACTTTGTAAATTACGTATGGTCTTTTTATGTATGTATCGCTTTAGCCACATTCTTTTTACCGTTTATTAATGTTGCAATATCAGGATGGATGTATGAGATCGTGGAAGAATCGTTTATGGGGCGTGTTCAAAGTTTGCTAAGTCCATTAACGACAGGGTTTCAATTGTTATCTCTTGGAGCGATAGCTATGTTATTCCCGAAATGGATTGAGGCGGATACTTTGTATATTATTTTATTTGGTTTATTATTTTTTGTTACGTGTTTATACCAAGCTATTTTACCTAGTGGGCAAAAGCGAGTACATGTTGTAGCTAAAGAGATGTGACATATTTAGCTCTTTTTGTTTCTAGATATTCTATTGAATGGTAAGGGGTAATAGTTATGTTCATGCGAACTGCTAAGTGGTGTTGGATTACTTGTTTACAATTATTAGCTGCAATTCTATGTATAATCTGTTTAGGTGCGCTCCCTCGATTATTTAAGGGATTGCAAATTGATTTAATCGGTTTTTGGAACACGATTGTGTTTATTGGAGGAAAGTTACTCCGACCATGGGAAATTACATTTGGATTTCGAGACTCGAGGAAATTATTTCCACAAATATGGATTCATTATAGTGAAACTATGATTGTATTTCTATTAGCTTTTTTACTATCTTTGCTTATAGCGTATGTACTTGTTGTTTGGGTATTGCAGCGTTCTCATATGAAGCAAAAAATGTGGAATGGAGTTTTTCTTACGCTAGAGAGTATACCGGATATATTACTTATTTTATTATCACAACTTCTTGTCGTAATTGTTTTTCAAAAAACAGGTTTTATGCCAATAAAACTTGCTGGATTAGGAGAAGAGAGAGTACGATTGTTACCGATTATATGTCTTACAATACCAACAACGTTATTATTTATTAAACTATTGTTATTACGTTTTAAAGAAGAAATGGAGAAAGATTATAGTATATTTGCGAAGAGTAAAGGATTAAGTTTGCAGCATATTTTAACACATCATGTTTCAAGGAATGTTTTATTGACGACAATTTACTATGCGAAAACAAATATTTTATTTATGTTATCCAATTTATATATTATCGAATGGATTTTTAATACATATGGAATGTTTGTATTTGTAAAAGAAAATTCTAAATTAGAAATATTTACAGTGAGTCTAGTTATATTATACGTTCCGCTTTTTATACTATTTCGTATATTACATACGCTTTTACAAAATGTTATAAGGGAGCGTGTGTAACATGTGGCAAGTTGTAAAAAGAGATGTGAGATTTTGGATAGGTGTTACTTTTCTGAGTGTACTAATGATTATTAGTATTGGATATACGTTATTTTTCGATGGGAATATTCGTGAACTTACGATGATGTATAACGAAAAAGGAGAACTAGAGGCTGCTCCATTTTCGCCATCAAGTAAATTTTGGTTCGGAAGTGATACGAAAGGCCGTGACCTTGTCCAATTAATAATAGAAGGCGCGAAATGGACAGTTGGAGCGAGTATAATTATAGCAACTTTACGAGTTATAGTTGGAGGAGGGATTGGTTTACTTCTTGGTATGTATGGTAAGCGATCTTTTCCGGTTATCTCATCCTTTTTTGATCCTTTTAGTATTGTACCAATGGTTATGATTTCTTATTTTATGTTAAATGAAGTTTTAACGTTTGATAGTGGAGCGGAAGTTGTGCCGTTGTATTTGCGGGTGACATTTCAAATTATAGTTCTTACATGTCTTGCTGTACCAACAGTTATGTTGTATGTAGCGCAAGAAGTTAAACGTATTAAGAAAGAAGAATTTATGTTGGCAGCCACTGTGCTTGGCGGGAGTAAATGGCAGAGGTTGAAGCGCCATATATGGCCTCATATGTTACCATCATTTCTTTTATTAGTAGCACAACAATTTGTGAGTACTTTATTACTTCTTTTACACCTTGGTTTGTTGCAATTATTTTTTGGTGGAACAATAACCTTCAGTGGAATGGATCCAGATAGTGTAACAAAAGAATGGACAGGATTAATTGGTCAAAACTTCCGGCACTTAACTACTCATACATGGATTGTACTTATACCGATTGCTTTTTATAGTATGACAATCTTAGCTGGAAACCTAATTAGTAATAGCATGCAAGATGCGATTAAGCTAGGAAATGTGAGAAGGTCAAAGTGGGAAGGGAGAGAAGTGCAAGTAGAGAAACAAGTACAACCAACTATGAATGACTTTTCTTTTTATAGGGAGATACAAAAGTAAAGAAAGATAGCTGAAGACAAATCGTTTTCAGCTATCTTTTTTCGCTTAAAGTGGAGGTAAATCAATCTTACCTTCTTCAAATAATTCTTTTATCATATGCTTCGTATAACCAGCGGCTTGACCAAATGTGATTTTTGCTGGCATTGGTGCTTCGTTAGCATCTACAACTACATCAATAATACATGGTTTATTTTGTTTTACTGCATTTTGGAAAGCGGGAAGTAGTTCATCTAAATTCTCAACACGGTATCCAATACCTCCACACGCCTCTGCATATTTTGCAAAATCAGGGTTCGTTAAGTCTGTTTCGAATTCGATATTACCCATAACTTCTTGCTCGAATTTAATCATCGCAATTTTATTATTGTTTAATACGACGACAACGATTGGTAATTTATATTTTACAGCTGTTACGAAGTCATTCATCGTCATTCCAAATCCGCCATCACCACAAACTGCAAATACTTGTTTATCCGGGAATGCAATTTTTCCAGCAAGAGCACCAGGTAAACCGCAACCAAGTGTTGCGAGCCAGCTTGAAATGACAAATTGCTGGTTTGTCATACGGAAGTGCCTTGCGGTCCATACTGTTACATTTCCGACATCGACTGATAGAATTGCGTCATCATGTGCTACTTGCTGCAGAGCATGCATAACGCGTTGTGGTTTAAGTGGAATAGAAGAATCTTCTTCTTGATCGTGTAATTTTTCTTCCCACTTTTTCATCATTTCTTGATGATGTTCTAAGAAAGAATGGTCTGTGTGTTTTTCAACATTTTCAATTAACCATCGTAATGTTTTATCAGCATCACCAGCTAAACCAATATCTGTCGCATAACGTTTTCCGATTTGGGCAGGATCTGTATCGATATGAATTGTTTTTGCTTTTTCAGGTAAGAAACCAGTGAACGGATAAGAAGTACCAACCATAATTAAAGTATCTGCATGTTTCATTGCTTCATAAGAAGGTTTCGTTCCGATTAATCCTAATCCACCGATACAAAGAGGATGCTCATCAGGAATAATTCCTTTAGCAGGTAATGTAAGTACGATTGGAGCACCAATATGTTCTGCCAATGCAAGTAAAGATTCTCTCGCATGTTTTGTTCCTTTTCCAGCTAAAATCACAGGCCTTTTCGCTTCATTTATTGCGAGTTTCGCTGCATCTAAATCTTCTTTTTGTGGAAACAACTCAGGCAAAGTAAAAGAAGTATTTGTAACACGGGCACCATTTTTTACTTCGAATTTCGGGACATCATCTGGAATTGTAAGAACGGATACACCTTTTTTCGTATAAGCCATTCGAATTGCTTGATTCACTACGGCAGGTAGTTGCTCTGCTGACATAATACGCTGGTTATAAACCGCAACATCATCAAACATTCTTTCTAAATTTACTTCTTGGAAAAAGTCCGTTCCAAGTAAATCGGTTTCTACTTGACCTGAAATTGCTAGAACAGGGGCTTTATCGAGTTTCGCATCATATAAACCATTTAATAAATGAATAGCACCAGGTCCTGCAATTGCCATACAAACGCCAAGTTTTCCTGTTAATTTCGCATAGGCAGCCGCTGCTAATGCACCAGCTTCTTCATGGCGAACTTGAATGAATTTAATTTTATCTTGTTTTTTTCTTAAAGCTTCAATGATAGAATTAATGGAATCTCCAGGCATGCCGTATATGTGTTCTACTCCCCAGTCAATTAATAAATCAACTAATGCTTCACCGGCTGTTTTCCCAAACATAATTGTTCCTCCTTATAATAGGTAGATAACATTATGTTTTGGAAAAATAGGAAAAATATACAAATAAGAAAATTTATCTGGTTATTTGTAATCTAAGAATCAGTGTGGGAGGAACAAAAGTTTCACTTTGGCAACTTTAATGATGACCAGCGAATAAAGTGAACACTGTTATTAGTAAAAAACCACTAGTTGCCCATATTAGAAATGTCAGGAAAGAGAGCTGTTTCTTAGCTTTCCAAAGCATTTCATGAATTGTGACATATCCAAGTGAACCAATAGCACTTCCCATAATGAGTCCTTGCAGGTGAAGAGCTTTTCCTTCCATCAAAATGCCAAAAACTGTGCCAGTACCGAGAATAAGAGAAAGTAATAAAGTCGTTAATAAAAAGGAAATATATTTATGTTTTGTAAATAGAAATGGAATAATTAAAGCTAATCCTTCTGG
Source organism: Bacillus sp. 22475 (assembly GCF_052044835.1). NCBI lineage: Bacteria > Bacillati > Bacillota > Bacilli > Caryophanales > Bacillaceae > Bacillus > Bacillus sp. 22475. The sequence continues at coordinate 90,521 of NZ_JBQENW010000008.1, forward strand.
AATATGGTGAACGACAATTGCTATTAAAAAGGGAATGGCAGAGTCATTATGATTTATAAAAGCTGTACCTAACGCAAATCCACTCGGTATATTATGAATAAATATAGCGAAAGAGAGAAAAAGGAAGGTTTGCCATGCTTGTTGATCTTTTTTATGTATCATTGGATGGTGACAATAGTTATCTAATAAGCCCATAACTAAAATACCGATAGCTATACCAAGTATAGGCCCAACCATTTCGTAGCTTGAAAATGTTTCAGGAATAATTTCAAGGGATAAAAGCCCAAGTAAAATACCACCACATAATGCGTATAAACGATGCATCTTTTCTTCAATAAGTTGGCGTGTTGCTACTCCAACAGCACCTCCTAAAAGTAATCCACCGAACGAAAAAAATGTTACAATCATTGGAATCCATAAACGTTCCATAGTATCACACTCCGATTCTATTCCCTTATTTTTAGCTTACGAAAAGAAATGTTAGATTAGTCCAAGTAATTGTGTTTGAGTATAGAGAAAAAAGTAGTGATTCGTTATAATCTATATATTAAACTTAAGTGAGGAAATGAAAAGGGGAATTGGTTATGCAACAAATTAAAAAAATAGGAAACTCATTTTGGTATATGACACCTGTTTCTGAAACAGATAGACCTATCTTAGGAATGGTTGTTGGACAAGAAAAAACGTTAATGATCGATGCAGGGAATTCAGAGGAACATGCACAATTATTTTTAGAAATGTTAAAAGAAAAAAATGTATCGAATTCTGATTTTGTAGCACTAACGCATTGGCATTGGGATCATATTTTTGGATTGCCTGTATTACAAAATGCTTTAACTATTGCGCATATTGAAACGAAAAAAGAAATGCAGTCACTAGTATCTTATGAATGGACAGATGAAGCGTTGGATGCACGCGTAAAAGAGGGTACTGAAATTGCATTTTGTGCGGATTGCATAAAAAAAGAGTTTGAAGAAAAAGCGAGAAATATTAACATTATTCCTCCGACCTTAACGTTCCAGAATCAAATTGAATTAGATCTTGGTGAAGTGACATGCGTGTTAAAACATGTGGGCGGAGATCATGCACATGATTCAGTTGTTATTTACGTGAAAGAAGAAAAGATATTATTTTTAGGAGACTGTATATATGCAGATATTTTTTCTTCGAAGTGGAACTATACGACGAAAAGAACGTTTAAATTGATAGATGAATTAGAGAAATTTGATGCTGAGACATATATTCTCTCTCATGGGGAAGCGATAAATCGAGAGGAGTTTTTACAAGAGATTCGCATGTTAAAAGCAGTAGGAACTTATACAGAAGCTCATAAGGGCGATGAAGAGAAGATAAAGGCAGCGTATAAACAAGAACTAGATAGAGAATTAAATGAAGATGAGTTAGAAACAATAACTTATTTTGTCAATGGTTATGAAATGAATAATCAATAAGACACTACATTAATCCAATATAATTAAATTGCACAAAAAGAGTATTGGAATTTAATTCAATACTCTTTTCAATAGTTAAATATGTAGTTTCAACCAAATTCTAAATATAGGGGTTCATCGTCTGAAGTGATTTTATTCTATTTATTTTTCGTATAGATAGTGGTTCAAGTAGAAGCTTTCTTTGCTAATTCAGTAATATATTCAAAGAATACATCACGTTTTACATCATAAACGACATTTACAGGTCGTCCATCAGCAGTTTCCTCTGTACGCCCCTGGCTAGGTCCATTTGTATGAACAATACTATTAATCGTTTCAGTTTTTGCAAGGCTAGTGTTTCCGACAAGCGCGGTAGTTAGTACATCCCATAAATAATAAGTAGAGTTTGTTGAGAAGTGAACGAGAGGGGGGACCATTGCATAACATTGACCAAGGAAATCAACACCAATATACTTTCTCTCTTTTGCCCACTGTTCACGTATGTCTATAGTTAACGGAACTTGGTTTGTACTTTCTAGTGTCACTAAGTCGATTTTAATTTTTGCATCCCATACACGAGCTACTGCTTCAGGGTCCCAAAACGAATTCCACTCAGCTGTTCCATCATGCTCTGGTTCATGTACATTGCCTGCTGTAAGAAATGTACCACCCATCCAAACGAGACATTCAATTTTATCTTCAATTATGGGAGCTTCATATAACGCACGAGCAAGGTCAGTTAGGGGCCCGGTAAATAATAAAGTTGTTTTTCCTTCCGTTTGTAGAAGTGTTTCTATTAAATGGTGATGTGCAGGCTTTGCTGCCATGGGTGCTACGACTTTTCCAGACTCATTTAAAATTGGTAAAGCATCTACATAAAATGCATGCATCCGCCAGTCTTTCGGAAACGGGTTTTGCCCGCGAGAGTTTGAAGCTGCTACTGCAATATTATCTTTGCTGAAGCGATCAATAATTTTACGACTTGCAGACATTGCAGGTTCTAAATAGCAGTCTGCTGGGATAACAGATACACCGGTAAGTTCAACGTTTTCCATTTGAAGTAATAAAAATAATGAAATTAAATCATCTACGCCGCCATCATGATTGAAGTATACTTTTTTCTTCATTGTAATCTCCATCCTATATGATTTAGTTAGAAATTAAATATGAATTGAGGAAAAGTCATCAATAATTTCCACCACTTCAATTTCTCCATTAATCAGTAGCTCAGGCAGCTCATTTCTAATATTTCCTTTCCAATACTTTCTAGCTTGTTCGATTTTTTGAGAAAAAGGAATACCATCTTCTTTCGGTAAAAGATTCCCGTCACCTTCAAAAGAACTTCCGATTACTCGTAGTTTAACAATCTGTAAAACTTCTCGATTGTAAGAATCAAATAGCGCTTTCCATTTCAAAGCATCCTCATAGCTTTTAGCAGCGTATAAACAAGATAACCTGGAAGGGTATTCAGGGAATTCTTGTAGTCTAACCATTTCTACAATTGTTTCTCTAACTGCTCTAATTGTTTGATTCATATAATTCATAACTACTTTAGCATTTTCATTATTTATATGTAATTCGTCATTTTTATAGTGATTATTTAAAATTTGTATGCCATCTTCACCACTAACATTTAATTGTTCTCTTTCAAAAAAGAAGTGATATAGAGTATTGTGTTGATTTTTTTTAAAAGGAATCATTTGTCCGATATGCATTCTTTTCCTTGTTACGATGTGATATGCGTAAAATTCTGTTTCATTCATGGTTATCCTCCTAGTAATAATGTAATGCAATGTTAAATTTAGTAATTCAACATTGAAATATATAAAACCTTTATAAGTAAAAGTGAGAATTTGAGTTGAAAGTAAAGAAAATACATGAAAACGTTTTAAATTTGTTCACAAAATGTTCACTTACGAAGGGGGTTCCAATGTCGATATAATGACAAAGACTCAAAGAGAGAGGATGATGAAATTTGCCAACAACAAGAAAAGAAAACCTCCAATTTGGCATGATGATGTGCCTTGGAATGGTTATCGTAATGACGTTTTACAATTTACTAATGAATGAAACAGGAGGACCAATTTATATTAAAGAGATTGTATTAGAACTATTAATTGGCTTTATTATTGCGCTATTAATTGAAATATGTATCGTTGGACCTTGTGCGAAAAAAATTGTATTCATGTTGCCATTTGATAAATCTAAGAAAATAAATATTATCGTTGCAATGGCGACAACTATGGTAATCGGAATGGTGTTCTTTATGTCATTTTTCGGTATGGCTATGATGCATTTACATGGTGGACTACAAGGAGATTCATTTGTTTCAATTTATTTTTCGATTTTTATTAAAAATTTCATAATGGCATATCCATTACAATTAATTATTATGGGACCGCTTGTACGTTTCTTATTTGCAAAGTTTGTTATGAAAAAGAAATCTTTTAATGTAGCGTAATTTTTATTTATAAAACATTATATATAAATAATTTAAAAAACACATCTCGCATTTTTGAGGTGTGCTTTTTTCATTCCAAGTTATTTTCATAGTGATGTGACATTTGTCCTTTTGCCATTATAGGATGATGGTTTTTAATTAAGTCAGAAATAAAGGATGAGGAGATGATTTTTTGAAAGGTATTCTATTTGCTGTTTTTGCGGGGATATTTATAACACTTCAAGGAACCTTTAATGCGAAACTTAGTTCACATATCGGTATATGGTCGACGAGTATTATAACCCATTTAATTGGATTCCTTATTGCAACAACTGTATTTTTATTAAAGAAAGAAGAGAAAGTAACAAATTTAAAGAGTGTGAAAAAAGTATATTTAGCAGCGGGTGCATTTGGTGGATTCATTATTTGTGCAGAAACTATGGCGATATATTCATTAGGAGTTACATTGACAGCTGGCACACTAATGGTTGCTCAATTGTTAACGGCAACAGTTATTGAAATGAAAGGACTGTTTCATATAAAAAAGATACAGATGGAGAGATATCATATTGTGGGAACAATAATAATGATTATAGGTATTGTTGTATTTAATATGTAAATGAAAGGAGAAATGAATATGGAGGATAGATCAGGTTTAATTACGCATTATTTGAAAACCAATAAAACGCTCGAGTTTTTTTCAGAAATAGATACTGCTTATTTTCAATTAAATCACTTTGAAAAAGGCGAGCTTATTTGCAATATAGATGACGAAATGGATCGTTTATATTTTGTTGTTAAAGGTAAAGTAAAAGTTTATACGATTACACCTGAAGGGAAGAAACTAATCCTTCGCTTTATCAATCCACTCGCAATTGTTGGTGATATTGAATTAATTCAAAATAGCAAAGCACATAATGTCGTTGAAGCTTGTTCAGATGTTGTAGCAATCTCTATTTCTAATACGGTTATTAGAAACAAGTTATTACATGATCCTATATTTATGAAGTTCTTGCTTGAAAACATTGCCAACACGTTAAAAATATCGACTCGTTTCACTGCTCTTAATTTACTTTATCCTGTAGAAGTACGTGTAGCTAGTTATTTGCTTTCAATTTCAACAGATAGTAACGGGAATATGTATAAAGGGGATTTGGATGCAACTTCAGTAACGAGTATTGCAGATTTTATAGGGGTAAGTTATAGGCACGTAATTCGGGTATTACAAAGATTTTATAATGAAAAACTAATTGAAAAGAGTAATGGAGTTATTGTAATTAAAGATTTTTCTAGAATGAAGGAAGTCGCTAAAGATAATATATATGAGCAATGAAGGGGAGAGGAAGATTTTGATTGGATTTAGTTTAGCTATATTAGCAGGGATATTAATTAGCTTACAATCTGTTTTTAATGCAAAAGTAAATGAAAATGTAGGACAGTGGTTAACGACTACATGTGTCCTTGGAATAGGTCTCATTAGTTCTATTCTATTTTATATCATTACAGAAAACAGTATTAACATTAAAGTGTATACTACAAATTATTTATTTTATGTAAGTGGACTGTTTGGCATCGGGTTAATTATTTGTATAATGGGTGCAATAAAGAGCTTAGGTCCAGCATATACGGTGCTAATTAGTCTTATTACTCAATTGGTCGTTGCGTTATGCATTGATACATTTGGATTATTTGGAATGGAGAGCATTCCATTACAAATAAATAAATTAGTTGGTATAGGTTTATTAATTGTGGGAGTAGGAATTTTTAAAAATCTATTTTCGAATAAGAAAGCTATTCATATAAGAAAGGATAGGGTCTAAAGAATTTAAAGGTAAAAGCTGTTGACGGTCAGAACATATACATTTAAAAAGTAGTAAGTGGGTTATAAGAAGAGAGGGTAAGTGATTCAACATTTTAGCTCCTACGTAAAGTGCATGCAAGATTTTATCCTGCTATTTGTCGGGCAGTAAGACCCCTACCTCAAAATTCAGCGAGAGCAAAGAAGTTAGGTGGGGGATCAATTGCCCGTAAAAGCTCGATTGGTGAGGGCTAATAATCAGTGGGGGATGAGCAAAGCCCCCACTGATTAAAGTTTCACTTCACAATTATGTTTCTGCCTTTGATTTTATTAAAATTAACATTTATGACCTAAGTATAAATGTATTGAGCTCTTCTTTACTTTTTTATTTTTTGAACCGTAAATGAACAAACTTCAACATTTTTATTAAGTTTACAATTCTCATCATTATACGCGTACTACCGTCCCAATCTTTATTTGTAGCTATATCTTTAAAGAAAGGGGAGCAGCTCAATACTTTTATTGTAGAGGACCATTTTTCTATTGATTTTGGATTATTTACGTAAAAATACATCATAGCACCGTTATTACCAGATTTCTTTACAGTAGCATTCGAAAGATTCAGTGCGAACTTTGATTCAGCGTCAAAATATAATTCTCCTCCAGGGAAACGTTTTGACATAGCGACTACGATCTTTTTTAAATCTTCTTCTTTAAAGTAATAAAACACACCTGCTGATATAAAAAGAATACCGTCGTTTGGATTATATTTTATATCGTCAAACCAAGAAGTATCAAAAAATGATTTAGCAATGCTAATGTTTCTAGGGGTATCTTCAATTAAAGTTTTGCGAAAAGAGATTGCATCGGGCAAATCAAGATTGTACCAATGTATTGTACCGTTATCGATTCTTGAAAAAGTAGTGTCTAGTCCGGAACCGATGTTTACAATAGTAGCATTCGGGTGTTTTATTATAAATTGTTTTATCGTATCGTCAATTTTTCGTGCACGGGTAATGTATGTGATACATCCGTATTCGCCAAATGTATTTGCTATTGTTGAGAAGTCAAAATCACATTCTTTAATTATTCGAATAGCTTCTATATCATCTAAAATATCCTTATTTTTCTCACTGCCATATGCTCTTCCCCATAGTGGAATAAGCATTGTACCTTGTACAGATTGCAAATCTAATTCTTTAACCATGAAACATCCTCCGTTTAATAATAAACAATATATCTAGTCGTTATTTAACATTTTTGAGAGCATTGTATTTGTTTTATATAGTCCATAAGTTAAATCCCGTCTATCTTCTTCAGATAACTTTTCGAGGTTTACTGTGAAATTATTATATATTTGTTTCCATCTCTCATAATGTACTTTTTCAGCTTTTTCTGTCAGAGAGATTAATAAAGCTCTTTTGTCTACCATATCTTGCTTTTTTATGATGTATCCGTTTTGTTCTAAGTTACGCACTGTTACACTTAATTGTTGTTTAGGGATGTTTAAATAACTAGCAATCATTTTTAAGTTTACAGGCACCTTTTGCTGGGCGATATACTCTACTACGTGTTGTTCTAAATGTGTAAATTCTGAGGATTTCTCCGATAGTAATTTAAAAGTACCTGACATATTTAATAATAAATTCATGTATTCGTTTAATAATTCGTTTTGGGTCATTGTTTTTGATTCCTTTATGAATTTAGTTATTATTTTATTACTAAATTTACTATAAATCAATTAAAATTACTCTTTATAGTAAATGAACGTTTACTAATAACTGTTTTTTTGAATTTATGTGGACTGAATTATAAGGGCGCCAGAAGTGGTTTTAGGCAACGAGAATATAACCGAATATAAAATATTACTAAACGTATATAACTAATGAATACAATGTCTTTTTCGGTTATTATGTTGTAAATAATTTTATGATAAAATCTTTTACATAATGAAATAAAGGGGTAGTATTCTATGGGTTATTTCTCAAATGGTTTATTAGTTTTGTTTGTGCTAATCGTATGCAGTTGTATATTTTTTGGTTGATAATATAATGAGAGTCTTATATAAAAGAAGTTATCTTAAGTGAGATAACTTCTTTTTATTTTATATTGAGAAGGAATTCTATCTTTCTTATTGAAGTTTGTTCTAGTTATTTTTACATCGATCAGATTTGTGTAAAGGGAATTTTATGAAATATAAACAAGCCAGAGAATAGGGAGTATTTACATGGAAAATAGTATACGCTACACAAGTGAACATCCTACAGATTTTAATGGATTATTATTCTTATACGAATCTTTAGGATGGAATTCTCTTAAATTAACGGTTAACGAGTTAGAACGAATGTGTAAGCAAAGTTGGTATGCAATTTATGTTTTTGATGATAAGAGGTTAGTAGGGATGGGGCGTGTCATATCAGATGGAGTCATAACAGGCATTATTTGTGGAGTTGGTGTATTGCCAAAATATCAGTCTAGTGGCATCGGAAAAGAAATAGTGAAACGATTAATCCAGCACTGTGAACAAAACAAGGTTATTTCACAACTTATGTGTGTAGAAAAATTGCAATCTTACTATGAATCTATAGGGTTTGAGGCATTCTCTATTGGTATGACAAAACATATTATAAGATAGAGGTGTTTTATTCAGCTATTTGCCGGGCAGTAAAACCCCCACTGATTAAAGTTTCACTTTATATTTTCAGTTTACTCGTACATATTTTCAAACTTCAACATAAAGGAGAGTGGCTGTATGGAGATTGCTAAAGGGATAGAAATGTTACAACTTGAATTTCAAGAATTTGTTATTCATCCAATTCTTTTATGGGATGATGAAATGGCAGTATTAATAGATACGGGTTTCCCAGGACAAATTGAAGATATACAAGTAGAGATGGAAAAGGTTGGGGTATCATTTGATAAGTTAAAAGTCGTGATTTTGACGCATCAGGATATTGATCATATAGGTAGTCTTCCGGAATTGTTGCAGCGCTGTCGAAGTAATATTAAAGTTTATGCGCACGAACTAGATAAGCCATATATCGAGGGGGATTTACCTTTATTGAAGGACGGAAATATAGAGAACCGACCAAAAGGAAAAGTGAGTGATACTGTGATTGACGGGCAAGAACTTCCGTATTGCGGTGGAATACTAATTCTTCATACTCCAGGGCATACTCCGGGTCATATTAGTTTATATTTGAAACAAAGCAAAATTCTTGTCGCTGGAGACTCGATGTATAGTGTGAATGGAGTGTTAGGAGGAATTCATGCCCCAACAACTTTAAATATTATGGAAGCACGGCAGTCTTTGAAGAAGTATTTAAATTTACATATTGAATCTGTAGTTTGTTACCATGGGGGATTAAGTAAGCGGAATATAAAGATTCAACTTCAAAATTTGTAAAAGGTAAAGATAATAATTTTTTAATAATGGATGCTAAAGTGTAGTCTAATTGTTGGTATATAAATAAAACACTTAAATGATAAAAAAGCATGTTTGAAAAAATTCAAACATGCTCTTTTATTAAAGCAAATCAGTTTAATATGAATGACCTAACCCGTTCCAATAAAAAGAAACGATTTCTTGTGATAATTCATCTATATTTGCAAGAATAGGATTGTGATTTTCATCTTTAAAATTCCCAATTGATAATAAAGATACGAAAGCATGAGCCGCAAATTTAGCGTTTCCTTTCGGAATTTCTCCGATGTGCATCGCATTATCGAGTGCTTTTTCTAGTACTTCATACATATTATCTTCAGCATTTTTTAATTGTTTCAATTGTTCTTCAGATAACGACAGTTTTGCATCTTTCATAAAATTTTTCATATCAATATCCATCGTTGCGTGTAAGTAAACTTTGGCGAAGTCTAATAATCTTTCTTCTAACGTTTTGTTTGTAGAGAGTATTTGAGACATATTTTCGCGTATACGTACCATCATTTGGATCATAGTAGCGGTAAATAAATCGGCTTTTGTTGAATAGTAATAGTAGACAGTTGCTTTCGTAACACCACAAACTTTTGCGACCTCATCCATAGAAACGACTTGATAATTCTGCGTAAGAAATAAGCGGGTTGCCACTTCTAAAATGGTTTCTTTTGTAGATTTTGTATTTTTATTTTGACGCGGCCTTCCGAGAGGACGTTGTTTTTGTTCCAAATACATTCGCTCCTGACATTTATGATTGAGATAATTATAACATAATTTTCAATCATTCTTGATTAATTAACCAACCAGTATATATAATTAATAATGGAGGAAAAAAGGAAGGTGGGTTTTTATGAAAAAGCACCCGTTACATATGTTAGGGAGGCTTGTAGCAGGGAGAAATACGCAATGGATCACTTTATCGGTGTGGGTTCTTATTACATTGTTACTTTCATTTACGTTACCACAAGTAAACAGTACGAAAGAACCGAATCCGAAAAATTTACCTGAAACAGCTCTGTCGCAGCAAGCGGAAGCACTTATGAAAAAAGAGTTTCCGAATAATGCAGGGAATCCGTTGTTAGTAGTATGGTATAGAGATGGTGGATTACAGTCACAGGATTATAAACTCATACAAGATGTTTATAAAGAGTTAAAAGCTAGTCCTTTAAAAGAACAATCAACGTTACCACCATTTGATACAATCCCAGAGCAAGTATTATCAAAAAGTGCGTCAAAAGATGGTACATCATTTGTTACACCGGTATTTTTTAATAAATCTGCTGGTACAGATATATTAAAAGGAAATCTTGAAGAGTTTAGAAAGATAGTGAATAGTAAGGTGGATGAAGATCCATTTAAACAAAAAATAAGTGAATCTGGTTTACATGTTCGATTATCAGGACCTGTAGGTATTCAAACGGATGCAGTTAGTTTATTTAGTCAAGCAGATGTGAAATTGTTAGTGGCTACTGTACTACTAGTGTTAGTTTTGTTAATTTTACTGTATCGCTCACCAATTTTAGCGATTTTACCTATACTTGTTGTTGGCTTTGCATACGGTATTATTAGTCCTACACTCGGTTTTTTAGCTGATCACGGATGGATTAAAGTAGATGCCCAAGCGATATCAATTATGACAGTATTATTGTTTGGCGCTGGAACGGACTATTGTCTATTTTTAATTTCGAGATATAGAGAGTACTTGTTAGAAGAAGAAAGTAAATATAAAGCATTACAACTTGCGATTAAAGCTTCTGGCGGTGCAATTATAATGAGTGCATTAACTGTTGTACTTGGATTAGGAACATTACTACTTGCTCATTATGGAGCCTTTCATCGATTTGCAGTACCATTTAGTGTTGCTGTATTTATAATGGGAATCGCTGCTTTAACGATTTTACCAGCACTATTATTAATATTCGGTAGGATTGCATTTTTCCCGTTTATACCGAGAACAACTTCAATGAATGAGGAGTTTGCAAGAAAGAAAAAGAGGGCTGTAAAAGTTGAAAAATCAAAAGGCTCCTTTAGTAAAAAACTTGGAGATATTGTAGTACGAAGACCGTGGACAATAATTATGCTAACTGTATTTGTATTAGGCGGATTGGCTTCATTCGTACCACGTATTCAATACACATATGACTTATTAGAGTCGTTTCCAAAGGATATGCCTTCTCGTGAAGGGTTTACGTTAATTAGTGATCATTTCTCAGCTGGTGAACTAGCACCAATAAAAGTTGTTGTTGATACGAAAGGCAAAGAGCTTCCTATTAAACAAGAACTAGAGAAATTTTCTTTCGTAAATACAGTGAAAGAGCCAAAAGAGGGAAAAGAAAATAAGCAAATACAAATGTATGAAGTTTCTTTAGCGGAAAATCCATACTCAATTGAAGCGTTAGATCAAATTCCTAAATTGAAAAGTAGTATAGAAAAAGTATTAAAAGATGCTGGGATTAGTAATGCTAAAGATCAATTATGGATTGGTGGGGAAACAGCTTCATTATATGATACAAAGCAAATTACGGAACGTGATGAATCAGTAATTATTCCAGTAATGATTAGCATTATCGCTTTACTATTACTTGTCTACTTACGATCGGTTGTTGCGATGATTTATTTAATTGTAACTGTCGTTTTATCATTCTTCTCAGCGTTAGGAGCAGGATGGATATTACTTCATTACGGTATGGGTGCGCCGGCCATTCAAGGTGCGATACCGTTGTACGCATTCGTATTTTTAGTTGCTTTAGGTGAAGATTATAATATCTTTATGGTTTCAGAAATATGGAAAAACAGAAAGACACAAAATCACTTGGATGCAGTAAAAAATGGTGTAATACAAACAGGTAGTGTTATTACATCGGCTGGTTTAATTTTAGCAGGAACTTTTGCAGTGTTAGGTACACTTCCAATTCAAGTATTAGTTCAATTTGGTATTGTAACTGCAATTGGCGTATTACTAGATACGTTTATCGTAAGACCGTTACTTGTACCCGCGATTACAGTAGTTTTAGGCCGATTTGCTTTTTGGCCAGGTAAACTTTCAAGAAAGATTGAAGAAATACAAAAGGTGGATGCATAGTTAAAAAAGCCAAGGATATTTTCCTTGGCTTTTTTCAATGTAGTTAATTAATTTTTTGAAGTCAAATCATCAGCTGCAGCGTGATCAGCATCTTCAATTGTTGTTTCGGGCATTCCGTATAAGCCGTTCATTGCTTGTTCTTCGATAGTAAGATTTGCAGTATTATTATTTTGAATAGATGTAGTGTTTTCAGTAACATTTTCTTTTTTATTCATATTTTTGTTATTCATGTATGTATCCTCCAAATTTCATTTGATTTATCTATAGTATGTGGATGGATTTCCAGAAATATGTGAATTGATTCTTACATATGTTATATAATTAAATGAATAATTAGGGTGAATTGTAAACTGTTAGGAGTGAACAAGTATGGTGAGAGCAAGGGAATTAGCCTTCTAAAATAAAAAGAAAATTTTAGGAGGCTATTAGAATGAAGTTTCATGTAATTGATAGAGAAGATTGGAATAGAGAGCGGTATTTTGAGCATTATTTAAAGTTGAAATGTACATTTAGTATGACTGTGAATGTTGATATCACGATGTTATTAGAGGAAGTATATCAAAAGGGAATAAAATTTTATCCCGTTTTTATATATTTAATTTCTAGAGTAGTAAATAATCATAAAAAATTTCGAACATGTTTTAACGATGAAGGAGTTTTAGGCTATTGGGAGGAAATGATACCGAGTTATACAATCTTTCATAAAGATGATAAGTCTTTTTCAAGTATATGGACGGATTATTCAAGTGATTTCCGCACTTTCTATAAAAAGTATGAAGACGATATGAGATACTATGCTAGTGTTCATGGTCTTTTCACCAAAGAAAATATTCCGCCTAATGTATTTCCGATTTCTAGCATACCTTGGACTAGTTTTACTGGATTTAATCTTAATATTAATAATGATGAAAATTTTCTATTGCCAATTATAACTTGTGGGAAATATTTTAACGAAGGAAACAAGGTTATGCTACCAGTTTCATTGCAAGTACATCATTCGGTTTGTGATGGATATGATGCGAGTAAATTTATAGAAGATTTACAGCAGTTAAGTAATACTTGCAACGAGTGGCTTAAGTAATATCTAATTTTTAATTATATAAAGTGAAACTTTAATCAGTGGGGGGTTCAGCCCTCACCAATCGGGATTTTACGGGCAATTGATCCCCCATCTAACTTCTTTGCTTTCGCTGAATTTTGAGGTGGGGGTCTTACTGCCAGGCAAATAGCGGGATAAAATTGAAAATGAATAAAAGAAGAGAACATGTTTATATTACATGGTCTCTTTTTATTATTCATTAATACTAAGTAACTGTGGAAAATATAGGGTGATTTGTAGTTTAATAGTAAAGAGAGTGATTAGTGTTAATTTTCTTAGTTTTTAAAAAAGGATATAAATGTTTTAATAGGGGGGAGTAAAGTGAAATTTGTAAGCATTGAAAAAGAGGAGATCCTAATTGGGAATATGGCAAATTTGTATTGTAAAGTATTTGAGAAAACAAATTTCAATGAAATGATCAAGCGAATGAATAGGCATATAGAATATACAGGTTTTAAAGGTATAGTAGCAATAAATGATGAAAATGAAGTAGTTGGTTTTACTTATGGTTATCGCTCAATGGAGGGACAGTACTATAATCAATTAATGAGAGAAGCGTTACATCTAGAGCAAGTAGACGAATGGTTGCAAGATTGTTTTGAATTTGTAGAGTTAGCAGTTCACCCACAATATCAAAATAAAGGTCTTGGAACGAAATTACATAATAAATTACTAGAAGGGGTTTCAAATAGAACGAGTGTTTTAACAACACAAATAAACAATGAAAAAGCACGTTCGTTATATGAAAGATTAGATTGGATAAATGTATTGGAGCCATTTCATCCAAGTAAAAATGATGTTCCATATGTAATAATGGGAAAAGCATTAAAAACAAAAGTGAATTGATAATTATGGCATTCACAAAAATTATTGGTTTGTAATAATGAAGGGGAAAACAACAATGATATCTATAGAAAAAGCTACAATTTTAGATGCTGAGAAATTAACAGAAATAATGAAAAGAACATTTGATGCAGAAGCAAAACAATGGCTATACGGCCAAGATGATGTCATTGATTATAACATTCAACCGCCAGGATATTCTTCAGTTGAAATGATGGAATATTCCATTGAAGAATTGGATTCTTTCAAAGTTGTAATGGATAAAGAAATAATCGGAGGGATAATAGTTACGATTTCTGGTAAGTCGTACGGTCGAATTGATCGTATTTTTGTAGATCCTGTTTATCAAGGAAAAGGAATTGGATCACATGTTATGAAATTAATAGAAAAGGAATATCCAAACATAAAGATTTGGGATCTCGAAACATCTAGTAGACAAATTAATAATCATCACTTTTATAAAAAGATGGGCTACCAAATGATTTTTGAATCGGAAGATGAGTATTGTTACGTGAAAAGAATAAAAACAAGCTCAAATAAAGAGAGTGTAGTTACAAATAAAGATATGAAAAATAGTCAATACGAAAACTGTAATTTAGCAAATACAGAGTATTATCAAGTGAATTTAAAAAACAGTTCATTTGTTGGTAGCAATATAATGAATACGAATATGAGTAATTGTAATGTAAGTCAATCAAAGTTTAGAAATATAAATTTTAGATGGTCATCATATGCAGATTTAAATCTTTCTGGTAGTAAATTTAATTTGGTGACTTTAGGTGGAGTGCAATTTAAAAATACAAGTCTCGGAGATGAGAAGGAACCTATTTTATTCGATAAATGTGATTTGGAAGGTAGCACCATAAGTAATAGTAATCTGAAAAATATTGAAATAGAAAATTGTGATATAGTCGGCATGAAACTAAATGGTATTCTGATTGAAAATTTGCTTAATTTATATAACAAGGTGAAAAGTTAACCATATCCTATAGTTGTTAATCTTTTTGGAAATTAAGTATTATATCGAAATAATTATGTAAAAATGACATAAAGAAATACGGACGAGAAGGTCATTCGTGAACGTTTCTAGAATACACACAAATATATTGTTATTTATATGGAGGAGAGAAAGATGGGGATCAACGTTAGAGCAGTAGAAATACAAGATGCTAGAGCAATTCATCGTATATGTATACAGGATGACGTTTTACCGTATATGGTTTTCTTACCTAGCATGCGTGTAGAAGCTATGGAAAATAGAATTCGAAATTTAGCACCAAATCAATTTGAATTTGTTGCAGAATATGATGGAGAAATTGTTGGGTTTGTAGGTTTAACACAAAGTCCGGGACGAAGATCTCATTCAGGCGATTTATTCATTGGGGTTGATAGTGAATATCATAATAAAGGAATTGGGAAAGCACTTCTTACGAAGATGCTTGATTTGGCTGATAATTGGTTAATGTTAGAGAGAGTAGAACTAGGTGTGTTAGAAACGAATCCAAAAGCAAAAGCTTTATATGAAAAATTTGGATTTGTAGAAGAGGGAGTAAAGATAGGGAATTTGAAAGCTCACGGAAAGTTTATTAATGAAATTATGATGAGTCGTTTTAGACCGGATGGTTTAATTGTACATAATTAGTAGTTAAAAGCATGACAGTATATTGTCATGCTTTTTTATTAGAATTTGGCTGTATTAAAAATAATACTAAACCAATAAAAATAACGGTAATTCCTAGTCCTTGTTGTAAAGAAATGGTCTCATGTAATATAAAGTACGCTAGTATACAAGTGCCAATTGTTTCACCTAAAATACTCATTGAAATTACAGTAGCACTTATCCATTTTAATAACCAATTAAAAATGGTTTGTCCTAAAATTGTAGCAATGAAAGCTAATCCAATAAAGCACAACCAAGTTTGTGTAGAGTAATGGATGAAAGGTTCTTGTTGCGTGAAAGCAAATATGCCAAGAAAGCCAGCACTACTTCCATAACTAATTACCGAATATGGTATAAGTGACAAATCTTTACGAACGTGTTGGCTAATGAAAAAATAAGCAGTAATGATACCGGCAGCGATAAGTGCTAAAATATCTCCATATAAAGCTTCTCCACTAATTTGGAAATCTTGCCAGCCAATGATGATACTACCTGAAATAGCGATGAGGCAACCAATAACTGCTCCTTTCGTAAAGCTCTCCTTAAATAAAAAATAACCACCAATCATTGAGAACAAAGGTTGTAACGTTACGATAACTGTAGAGCTTGCTACAGAAGTATATTGTAATGATTCAAACCATAGTACATAATGTGCAGCTAAAAATAGCCCAGATACGAATCCAAGTGCCCATTGTTTTTTCGTTAAAGTTTTTAGCTCATTTCGACTATTTTTATTAAATAGTAATAACGGTAACAGAATTAGTATGGCAAAGAATAATCGGTAAAAAGCAATGATTGTCGCAGGAGCATCTGCCAATTTTACAAAAATAGCTGAAGTTGATAAGGCGAATACACCAAAAAATAAGATGCAATATGAAAGAATAGGTGATTTCAAAGTTTGTCCCTCCGATAGAATGTTTATTATAATAAACTTAATACGATATAATGTACAAAAGTAAGTATATAAGTCCCGGAGATAATAGGGAAGGGTTATTTGCCTTTGTTTAGTATGTCAGCACAAAGACAACGAAACATGCATTATGATGGACGAAAGGAAGTTTTACTATGGTACATGATAGGCTTGGACAAACGGTATTAAGTTATCGTAAGAAAAATAATATGACAATTCGTGAATTCGCTGATTATGCAGGGATTAGTACGTCGTTAATTAGCCAAATTGAAAGAGGACATGCTAATCCTTCTTTAAATGTTTTGGAATTAATTGCAAAAGCATTAAATGTACCGCTGTTTACACTTTTTATTAACGATATTGATACAGATTCGCTCATTTCTAAGAAAAAAGATCGAAAAAAAGTATATCGGGAAAACAATGATCACATTGTATATGATGTATTAACACCTGATTTTATGAAAGCACGTATTGAAATGCTAATGATGGATTTAAATAAACAAGCAAACACAACAGAAAGCCATTATTCCCATGAAGATAAGGAAGAGATTGCTGTTATTATGAAAGGGGAAGTGTATGTGGAATTGGAGGGAAAAGAATATTTTTTAGAAGAAGGCGATGTTGTACGTATTCCACCGAATGTGAAGCATCGATTTTTGAATAAAAGTGATGAATCGAATCACATTTTATTTGTCCTGACACCATCTTTAGGATGAAAATATAGTGATTTTTATTAGGTGAGGAAGAAAATGGAAAACAAAAGTATTTTAAAAGGCGGCTTAATCTAGTTTCTTTTTTTGTTAGTAGTATATTATTTTTTCAAATATGTAAGATTTTACATGCGTATTTTACTTTTACTAATTATGTAAGTAGGCTATACTGAAATACATACATTTTATTTTTGGAGAGATGTAAAACGACATGGAACTAGCGAAATTGGAAAAAGTAATTGAAATAAAAAAAGAAGAACTTTTATATTTAGTATCGGATTATGGAATTCAACATGAAAAAGTATTGGCATTGAGTCAAGAACTAGACAAATTAATCAATTACTTTATGTTTTTAAAATAAAGAGAACTATGACGGGGTTTGTAAATGTTATAGTTCTTTTTTATTAGGTAATTTGAAAATATATTAAAATATATTGTCTAATTTCTTACAGAATGCGCAACTTGCTAGTCGAATATAAGGACTTTTGGTTATAATAAAAAGGAATTATTAATTGTATCGGTTAGGAGCGCAGCACATATGAAAACAGTTGTTGTTATCGGTGGAGGTATAACGGGACTTTCTACTATGTTTTATTTAGAAAAATTAAAAAAGGATTATAATATCGATTTAAATTTAATTCTTATTGAGAAAGAAGAGTATTTAGGTGGTAAAATCCATAGTGTGGAAGAAAAGGATTTCATTATGGAGTCAGGGGCGGATTCAATCGTTGCTCGTAATGAACATGTTATGCCACTTGTAAAAGATTTAAATTTAGAAAATGAAATGGTATATAATGAAACGGGTATTTCTTACATATATTCTGAAAACATGTTACATCCAATTCCTTCTGATACTATATTTGGGATACCGATGAGTGCCCGGTCGTTGTTTAGCAGTACGCTAGTCTCAACGAAGGGGAAAATCGTAGCTTTAAAAGATTTCATAACGAAAAATAAAGAGTTCACGAAAGATACATCACTTGCTCTATTTTTAGAAAGCTTTTTAGGGAAAGAGTTAGTGGAAAGACAAATTGCTCCTGTGCTTTCAGGCGTATATTCTGGTAAATTGAATGAGCTTACAATGGCATCTACATTACCGTATTTACTGGATTATAAAAATAAGTATGGAAGTATTATTAAAGGTTTTGAAGAGAATAAAAAACAATTTCAATCAGCAGGAAATAAAAAATTCGTATCATTTAAGGGTGGACTATCTACGATAATTAATCGCTTAGAAGAAGTGCTGACTGAAACTGTCGTAAAAAAAGGTGCTATAACGACGGCTGTAAGTAAACAAGAAGATCGATATGAGATTTCTTTTGCAAATCATGAAACAATACAAGCTGATTATGTTGTTTTAGCAGCTCCACATGATATAGCGCAAACTTTATTACAGTCTAATGAGTTAAATGAGCAGTTTAATACATTTAAAAACTCATCTCTTATTAGTATTTATTTAGGATTTGACATACTAGATGAACAACTACCAGCTGACGGTACGGGGTTTATTGTAACGGAAAACAGTGATTTACATTGTGATGCTTGTACATGGACAAGTCGAAAGTGGAAACATACATCGGGTAAACAAAAATTATTAGTTAGAATGTTTTATAAGAGTACCAATCCGGTATATGAAACAATCAAGGATTACAGTGAAGAAGAATTAGTACGAGTAGCTTTATATGATATTGAAAAGAGTCTCGGAATTAAAGGTGAACCAGAAGTAGTTGAAGTTACAAATTGGAAAGATTTAATGCCGAAATATCATTTAGAACATAATCAAGCGGTTCAAGCATTGCAAGAAAAAATGACAAATCTTTATCCAAATGTATATTTAGCTGGTGCCTCATATTACGGTGTTGGAATTGGTGCGTGTATTGGAAATGGAAAGAATATTGCCAATGAAATAATGGCTACATTAAATAAATAATACTGTAGAATAAATAAAAACTGTTCCTTCAGCAAAATGAAGGAACAGTTTTTATTTATTTTATTTGAATGGAAATTTTATTGTTTTTTACATTGTTTTCTTTTATTGTTAATGTTATTTCTCCAGATTCTTTAAATGAATACGGTGATAGTTGATAAATATCTTTTATATCATGTTTTTCTTGTAATTTACTTATCGGTATTAATACGATATTTGGCTTCCATGTTTCTTGTTTTCCTGAAGGATATTCTATAAGTATTACCGGATTTTTTAACTGCATTTTTTTCCAAGAGACGAAATATAGTTGAACTTCTGTATCTTTTTTTAATAATTCTTCGGAGAAATAACCGAATTCGCCTACATTACCGAAAACAGTGTAGTTTTGATTTTTTAATTTAATATCTAAATAACTAGGTTGATATGTTACTGCATGATAAGTTCCATATGAAAGTGAGAGTATGGCAGCGATTAAAATACCGATTGAAAATGTCTTAAAGCTATTGCCTTTAAAGTTAGTCATCATGAATGAGTTTGGTGTGAATTTTTTTGCGAATAAAAAAATAAGTAATATGAGTAAGAGGGATAAGCCGATGAATATATACATAGGAAATTTACACCTCCACAATAAAATAATATATTAACTATATTTTACCATAAATGTATGGGGTAGGGTGGTTGTTTGGAAGGAGAAAATGAAGAAACAATTTTTTTACAGTTCTTGATAATTTGAAATTCGATTTATGGAAATTATAGCGTAATGTTTGAGTAGTAATCAGAAGGTATCCAATTCGTGTATATAGAATAAAGAGGGAATGCATCATTAGAAATGTTTGATTTATGGAACAATAAGGACTTTACTAATTATACATATTTTTTCTGATATAATGAATGAGTAGAGAGAAAGGAGTGATCCTATGGCATTTCCTATATTAGAAACAGAACGCTTACGTTTAGTTGAAATAGAACAATCTTATTGTCAAAAAATATATGAAATCTTTTCATTGGATGAAGTAACGTGTTATTACGGTATGAATTCTTTTACGGAGTTTGGACAAGCTTCACGTATGATCGAATCTTTTTCGAAAAATTACTTTGAGAAAAAGGCAATACGATGGGGAATTGCGTTAAAAGAAACGAACGTTTTAATAGGAACAATTGGACTAAACAATTTACAATTATGGAGTAAACGATCTGAGATTGGATATGACCTGCATCCTCGTTATTGGGGAAATGGTTATGCGTCAGAAGCGGCTCGAGAAATTATTGATTATGGGTTTAAAGATTTAGGTTTGTTTAGAATTGGAGCTATTACATATCCTGAAAATGTTACTTCTTGTAGAATGTTATCTAAAATTGGCTTTCAAAAGGAAGGTCTATTGCGCGGATATATTCATCAAGGAAATAAGCAACACGATGCATTATTGTATTCTATAGTACGAACTGATGTTGAGGACATAAATTTATAATAAAAAAAACCTCTTAATTAAAAGAGGTTTTTTTTATTATAAATTAACCTAATTTAGGTAATAAACGTTCTCCGCTTTTCATGCTACTTTTACATAAAGGGCATTTAGGCTCTTCTTCAAATGAAAAGTTCTTTCTCATCCATCCTAAACAATCCTCTGATTCACATTCCCAAACAGGGGTTTGTTCTGGTGGTACTTCTGCTACATCGTTCTTTCGATTGCGATACATGTAACCACTCCTTTTATGTAAAAAATTTTAGTTATATATTAAAAAGGTTGTTAACCTTGCTGGTAACAACCTTTTTATTGTTTGAATTATAGCTTTACAACGTTTTTAGCTTGAGGTCCGCGGTTACCTTCTTCAACTTCGAAGCTAACTTCTTGACCTTCGTCAAGAGACTTGAAGCCGTCGCCAGTGATAGCTGAGAAGTGAACGAATACGTCGTTACCGTCTGCAACTTCGATGAAACCGAAACCTTTTTCGCTGTTAAACCATTTTACTTTACCTGTTAATGTCATGGTAATGCCTCCTAAAAGTAGAAAAATTACAATATGATCGGCCTTATTTGAATGAAAATAAAAGTTCACATATTATCAAAAACCCATAAGGAGTACAAAATGTCCCTGATTGATACTTGATAATATGCAAAGAAAATATAGTGTTAAATTGACCTTAATTACTATCTTACAACAAATGGTGGGAAATAGCAAGTGCTGGTAATACCACTGAGTAATCTGGGTGATAATAGTAAAGGCACAAAGGCACCTCTTTTATTTATATATTATTCCTAATTGGGATTTATGCAAAATCATGTAAGAAAAACTTAGAGTAAATATTAATAATATATTTTTCGTGGTAAAATATGGTTGGTTACTGTTGGTAGTTAAATATTATAAAAGGAGAAAAGAAAGTGAAAAATAATTTATTTATAATAATTGAAGCAGCAAAAGCAGGGAGAAAAAAGGTCCATCCAGTCTTTGCTGTAATATTAGCCATTATATTTTTGACTTTAGGCGAACTTTTTATGTTATTTATGTTATTTTTACCGAAAGCTGAAACGATATTCATGAAAGGTATTTATGACAATGTTAGAATGGTGTTAACGTTTGGCGGAGCTATATTTATTTTATTTATATGGGTTCGTTTTGTAGAAAAAAGACCTTTTTCATCCATTGGCTTTTGGAAAGAGAAATGGATGAGAAAGTATTTAAAAGGTGCGTTAATAGGGTTTTTATTTATTTCAACGCCAGTTATTCTACTATTATTAATGGGGAGTGTGAAATTGCAAGTACAACATATTACCTCAACAGTGATAGTAGGAATAGTAGGATCTTTAGTTGCATTTTTAATACAAGGGGCAACGGAAGAAATTATTGTACGAGGTTGGTTATTCCCGGTTCTTTCTGTTAGAAGTCGTATATGGGTTGGAATAATTGTAACTTCATTTTTATTTGGATTTCTTCATCTACTTAATCCAGGAATTACAATATTATCTATATCGAATATAATATTAGTGGGTGTTTTCGCAGCTTTATATGTATTGAAAGAAGACGGTCTGTGGGGAATATGTGCATGGCACTCAATTTGGAACTGGGCTCAATATAATGTATATGGTTTTGCAGTTAGTGGCACAACTGTATATTCTACTCCAATTTTTAAGTCTATAACAAATGGACCAGAAACATTGCATGGAGGCACGTTCGGAATTGAAGGTAGTATCATTACAACAATCATGCTCACTGTCGCTTCAATTGTTTTATGGAGAAAGTTATGGGGAAGAAAAGCGAAACAACGAAATTTTAGTTAATGAAAGAGGGAGAAACTATGGGGATAATAGCATTTGAGGGAGCAAGCGCTGTTGGTAAAAGTACCACGTGCCGTGAATTAGAAAAGAATTATGGTGCTTATATAATACCTGAAGTGAATTCTTTATTTGAAAGGCCAAAAAATGAACATAGAACATGGTATTTTGAAAAACAAGTTGAGCGCTGGAATATAGCTGTTCAGAAGTCAAAGCAATATGAATTAGTAATACTCGATGGCGATATTTATCAGCCACTTAGTTATAATTGGTGTTTTCATTTTGATATATTTAATCAGCCATTATCTTTAATAGAAAATTTTTATAAAGAAAAGATGATAAATAGGGAAATTGGCTTTCCGGATCAATATTTTTATTTATATACGAACGATGAAGAACTTAGAAAGCGGAAAGTATCTGATGAGACGAAAAGAAGAAGAAACTTTGAAAAACATTTACATATATCAAAATCGTTTCAGCGTTATTATGAAAATTTAAATACTGTTACAGATGGGTATTGTAAATTAATTAAGGCAAAAAGTGTAAGAAATAATGAATTAGAAATAGTGAGAAACTCACAAAATTTGAACGTGTGTGAAGAAAGACGTTTTGATGTTTCGAAGTTAGATGCTATTACGAAGTGGTTAAAAGAAAATCGTGCATAAAGTAAAAACAACGAGTGTTGTAGAACGCGCTCGTTGTTTTTTTGTTTCTTTATAAATATAAAGGAAAAATTTGTAGAATATTTTCATTATTTAACAGAATAATCTTTCAATTTTAAAGAAAAAGAAATACAATATGAGGAAGTATATATAAATAATATGATAGGGGATGGGATGCGATATTTTGAATGAAGTAACAGTTTTTATATAAGAAATAATTAGGTAGTCAGAACGGAGATATTTGGGAGGAAACAAGCGAGATGAAAACATTTTTGAAAATAATAGGTGTTATAGCTGGTATGGCGGTAATTGGAGTAGGTTTAACATATGGTATGCTGCATTATTTAAATAATAGTAAACCAGCTGCGAAAAAGGCATCACCAGCTGCTCCAGCAGTAGAAGTATTAGCTGATAGTAACGTAAAAGCAGAAGATGCAAAGCTTTTAGAAAATGGAAATTATTCATTGCCGAATAGTGGTTTTAATAAAAATTTTAAATGGACAGATGAGAACATACAGACAGCATTACATGAAATGGCACATCAAAAAGCGAAAGCTGATCAAAAGTGGGGCTATATTTTTATTACACAAGAGCGGATTGAAAGCTTAATTGATATTGTAAAGAGTAATGATCTTGTACAGGGAAGTACATATGTAGAAATTTTAGAACGATGGAAACAAGGAAAATATGAAAAGGTTGATGGGGATCATAATAAGATTTGGAAATTACAAAGTGGGAATTTAGGAGAAGGAAAAGGAGTAATGTCGGAAGCTGAGCAAAAAGAATTAATTAATCAAGTGTTTATGAACAAAGGTACATATTCAGGTAGTAAATTAATTGCAGGTGGGGGACAGACTAATAAATAGTATACTAATTAATGAAAGAGAGTAATTGCTTATTAGGCAATTACTCTTTTTCTATGTACGTCTTAATATTTTAGTCTCGTTCAAGTAAGGAAAGGAACGATTGTAATACCGGGGAAATCCATCTAGATTTATGATAGATTACATAACTTTGAATAACTGTTGGAGTTTCGATAGGTTGAAAACATAGTTGTCCTTTTTGGCAACTTTCTTGTACAACGATATAAGGAAGAATTGAAATGCCTAACTCACACATAACGGATTGTTTAATGACTTCAACATTGGAAGTTTCAAATGTTTTAGCTGGAATATTTCCACTTTGACATAAAAAACGATCTACCATTGGCCTATAGCCGCAGCTTTGTTCTGTAAAAATGAACTGGGTGTCCTGTAATAACTGGAATGGATTTGTATGTGCAGCGGAATGATCTGGTAAAATCCATCCAAATATTTCATTACTAAAAGTACGCGTAATAAAATCATTATGTTCTATACTTTCTCCAATTATGAAGATAACGTCTGTTTCTCCTTCACGTAATTTTTGTAATGCTTGTTCATTTGTGTTTGTTTCAAGTACGATATTTACTTTCGGATTTTTCTGTTTGTAAGTACGTAATAATTGTGGTAATCGGTATACCGCTAATGATTCATTAGATGTAATACTTAATGTACCTTCTAAATAATCTGTATTTTGGGGGATTTCTTGCGCTTTTTCATATATTGAAAGTAATTCTAATGCATAAGGATGAAATTGATGACCTGCTTTTGTAAGTAGCACTTTTTTCCCTAACCGATCGAAAAGAGGAATATGTAAATCGTTCTCTAAAGCTTTCATATGTGCTGTAACAGTAGATTGCGCATAACCTAGCGCATGCGCAGCCTTAGAAAAATTACCATACTTCACAATGGCGCAAAATGTTTTAACATGTCTCATTTCCATAAGCGATCCCTCTTTTATTATCATGATTTGTGAATGATTATATCATGTATTTTAATTTTCCAAATGATTAAATTCTGTATAAAATGAAATTGTAGAAATATTCATTCAGGTAATATTGGAGGAGAAAAGATGATCAAAAAGGGCTATCATGTAGCTGTTGTTGGGGCTACAGGTGCGGTAGGGCAAAAAATTATTGAACTGTTAGAGAATGAAATGAAGTTTAATATAGTTGAAGTTACATTGCTTTCGTCAAAACGATCCGCTGGTAAGAAAGTAAGATTCAAAGGACGAGAGATAATTATAAAAGAGGCAAAAACAACTAGCTTTGAAGGTGTAGATATTGCCTTTTTTAGCGCTGGGGGAGAAGTATCTAGACAATTTGTAACTCATGCAGTTTCTAGTGGTGCGATTGTAATTGATAACACAAGTGAGTACCGAATGGCACAAGGTGTACCGCTCGTTGTTCCGGAAGTGAATGCGCATACTTTAAAGCAGCATAAAGGTATCATTGCAGTTCCAAATTGTTCAGCATTACAGATGGTAACAGCACTTCAGCCGATTCGAAAATCATTCGGTTTAGAAAGAATTATCGTTTCAACATATCAAGCCGTATCGGGTTCTGGCATTCATGCGATTCATGAATTACAAGAGCAGGCTAAGTCTATGCTTGCTGGTGAAGAAGTGAAAAGTAATATATTACCGGCGAAAAAAGATAAAAAACATTACCCAATAGCGTTTAATGTACTGCCTCAAGTAGATATATTTACAGACAATGATTTTACTTTTGAAGAAGTAAAAATGATTCAAGAAACGAAGAAAATATTAGAAGATGAAAACCTGAAAATGGCAGCTACTTGTGTACGTGTTCCAGTTGTATCAGGGCATTCAGAATCAGTTTATATAGAACTGGAAAAAGAAGCAACCGTTACGGAAATTAAGGAAGTATTAATGGATGCACCAGGTGTTATTTTGCAGGATAACCCTAGTAAACAGCTGTATCCAATGCCATTATATGCAGAAGGGAAAATAGACACATTTGTCGGAAGAATACGTAAAGATCCTGATATGCCAAACGGATTTCACCTCTGGATTGTTTCTGATAACCTATTAAAAGGTGCGGCTTGGAATTCAGTTCAAATCGCAGAGACTTTAGTGGAAAAGGGGATATTTTAATATAGTTTAAAAAACTGGGGAATCGTTAATGATTCCCCAGTTTGTATTTCATAATTGTTTTCTTTATTTCGTCCAACTTTAATTTAAATTAGTCGTTATTGAATTTTTATAAATATCCACTTTATGTGCAGTGAAGCGTAAGGTTTTGGATTCTGCATGAATTGTTAGGTTAATAATAATCGATAACGGCATTTCGACCGTTTTCACAATATCTTCTATAGCAATATACTCATTTTCTGCTTCGTTATAATAAACAACAGAACGAATTACTGCCTCGTTATTTTCAATGTCAATTTCACACATCATAGGGAATTTTTCACCATTATGTAAGAATAGTTCGCCTAGTACGATTGAACCGTTTAACTCCTCTGTAAAATTAGTAGTTGCTGCTGGTTTTACCCATGTTTCGTCATGTTCTTCGTTTTCCTCTTCATCTATTGCCCATTCCCAAATGGGGTTTTGTTTTAGGTCCTCAATAGTTAATTCATCAATTGGTTTGCAATTGCTCATACATAAATCCTCCTTTTGCTTTGATAAATAAGTTTCTTAATCTCAAAAATTAGAGGATTGCTTACGAGTAAGTTCAATATAGTATTTTGCTCATTTGATATTAAACTATTTTATTTTGAAGTAAAGCTTCTGTAGCAATATTAACAAAAAAATAATTATTTAGTAAATAATTATTAGTGGAGGTTTTAAAGTGGCAGGGAGTTAAGGTAAGGTAGTAAAAAACATCAAGAATGAATGGGATTCATTTGGTACGATATGGATATGTTTAATAAGAGGGGGAATTTGTTGTATCAAGTAAAGGGGTATTTTTCATCGCTCAAAGGAAGTCATTATGAAATTGGTAAGCAACAAGGTGAATTTGTGAAACAACATTCTTATCTTATTCCGCAATTTATAGAGCAAGAAAACTTAATATCGCATAACCATTGGACAGAATCTAGAAATATATTAAATCAATATTGTTCTGGAATTAATGAAGAAATTGAAGGTTTTTGTGAAGTGTTAAAAATTCCTTCAAAAAATATGATGTATTACTATCAAACACTATTGAAAGCAGGTTGTAGTCATTGTGCAGTATTACCTAAAAAGACAGATTCAACTCACACTTATGTATTAAGAAATTATGATTTGTCACCAGTAATAGATGATATGCGTTTTTGCTCGACGCATGTTGAAGGTGCGTATGCACATAGTGGCTTTTCTACTCAATATTTTGGTCGAACAGAAGGGGTTAACGAACATGGATTATCTGTTACATTTTCAGCATGTGGTCAACCAGTAGGAAACATTGCAGGTTTAAGAAAGCCAATGGTAAATGGTTTACAGTGTTTTGCGGTAATTCGATTGTTGCTGGAGAAATGTAAAAATGTGCAGGAAGCTAAATCACTAATAGAAGAAATACCAATTGCTAGTAATATTAATTTAATAGTAGCTGATCCTTTAAACGCAGCACATATTGAAATATTTGACGGTCATAAATCCACAACAACGATTGATGGTGACAACCAAGCTTTTATTGTATCAACAAACCATGCAGTTAGTTCATCAATTCAGAAATTAAATAATAGGAAATTAGAACAATCTACAAAGAGATATCATGTTTTACATGAGCATTTAAATGGATATGAACAAGTGAGCATAGAGTCTTTAAAAAAGTTAGTAGAAGAAGAATATCCTGATGGACTGACTGTACATAACTATGAAGAATGGTTTGGAACTTTACATTCTGTATTATTCGATTTACATGATCGTACAATGAAGATTTGTTTCGGATCACCACTTTTAAACGACTGGTACTCATTGAAAGTTGGAGGAAGTATGCCGTTTTCTGAGGTGAACGTGAACTTTAAAAATAAAACTTATACTGACTTTTGGAGGGAAGATAAGAATGAATTGATGCCTAAAAGATAAATGAGATAAGATGATAATGAAGAGAGTGCATTTACACTGGAGGGATTACCAATGCTAAAAGTTATGTTACCATTTGTTCTTATCTTTTTTCTTGTTATTGCGATGTATATTGCTTATCAAAAGAGAAAAAAATCTGGGATAAAAGGATTGAAAAGTGCGTTAACTTCTATTTGCTTCTTTTCACTCGCAATTTTAAATATGTTTGCATATTGGTTTCACTTTGGCGGTGCTTTTACTTGGTTATTTTCAATTGTATTATTGCTAGTTGGTGCATATTTTACTAAATATATTCCAATATCTAAAAAGGTACATTAAAATCTATAAGAGTTTAATATAATGTTTACTTTGTTTTGAAAAGAGATTATTCTACTAGATCGTTGTGAAACGGTTTCATAGGATAATCTCTTTTGTTTAGTTTTGGAAAGAACGTACTGTACTTTTTAGTTGCTCAATAAATTCTCGAGTTGCAGCACACATATATTTATCTTTTCTATAAATTAGCCCTATTTCAATTGTTGGAGTAGGGTTTTCTATTTTAATAGCTTGAATGTTTTTATTTTGTAAAAAGTCTATATATGGTTTGGGTAACACTGTAATTCCCATTCCTTTGGAAACCATTTGGATTAAAGATTCCATCGTGCTAATTTCTAAAATTGGTCTTGGTTTAAAGTTGAATTTTTGACAATGAGATGTAATTAGTTCGGTTAAAAAGAAATTTTTAGGTAAAAGAATTAAAGGGTAGTTCTGTAATTCAGCAATAGATACATGATTACGTTCAGCTAATCGATGACCAGTTGGCACGACTAATGTAAGATCGCTTTTGTATAGAGGGATAGAGATAATCTCTTTATCTTGCACCGGGAGAAATGTAATTCCAATATCTAGTTCGTTTCGTAATAATTTTTCACGAATATCTCCTGTGCGAAGCCCTAATACAGAAAGCTCTATATTGGGATATAAATTATTGAAATTTAAAATAGTTAGTGGTAGTAAATAATTTAGGACGGTTAACAAAGCCCCTATTGTTAAGGAACCTTGCTGTAATCCGTTTAGGTCTTGAATAGCTGAACGAGCTTGTTCGACTTCATGAAAAATGGTTTTACTATGTGATAATAAAATCTTCCCTGCTTCAGTTAAAGATATTTTTTTACCAATTCGATCGAAAAGTGGCATTCCTACTTCATGCTCTAATGCACGTATTTGTTGACTTAGAGAAGGCTGTGAAATATTTAATTTCTCAGCTGCTTTTGTGAAATGTAATTCTTTTGAAACAGCTAAAAAGTATTCAAGTTGTCGTAATTCGATTGGAATCACCTCAAGTATAATAATAGGTTATACCTATCATTATTATATAAATAATTGAATTGAACAATGATTTTAAAGGTTTTATAATCATCTTTATATAGCAGAGAGGGTTGTAAAAATTAATTGAGAGAAAATACATGTAACACCTTTAAAGGAGGAAATAGAATGGCTAATGAATATCAATTATTATCTTTAAATATAGGATTACCAAAAGAGGTTACATACGGCGAAAAAGTAATTCATACAGGCATAAATAAGAAACAAGTAAAGGAACCGATATATTTATCCTTTGTAAAATTTAAAGGAGATGGACAGGCGGACTTAGTTCATCATGGAGGAGTAGATAAAGCAGTTTGTGTTTATACTGGTGATCACTATCCATACTGGGAAAAAGAATTGAATCAAGATCTTGTATATGGGGCTTTCGGAGAAAATATAACAGTTAGTGGTATGCGCGAAGAGGATGTTTGTATTGGTGATACGTTTGAACTCGGAGAGGCAATCGTACAGGTAACACAACCAAGGCAACCTTGTTTTAAATTAGCAAAAAAATATAATATTCCAAAGTTACCACTATATTTTCAAGAAACAGGATATACAGGATTTTATTTTCGTGTATTAAAAGAAGGATGGGTATCATCAGTCGATACATTAAAAAGGATACAGTCTGATCCGAAAGGCGTTTCAGTAGCGTTTGCTAACCGTATCATGCACAAGGAAAAACAAAATATTGAAGGGGTAAAAAGGATATTAGAAGTAAACGCACTTTCAAGTAGTTGGAGAAAGTCTTTTGAAAAGCGTATAAGTGGAGAAGAAATTAATACGAAGGAAAGACTTGAAGGGATAAAAGAATAAAATTATTTTATTATAAATAGTGTATTTCTATTAGTAAAAGCTAATTAGAAAGCGCTATTTTTGTATAATAAACTAATTAATATTCAGAAATCTTAATATCGTTTTATTCGACTTATTTTCAAATAGTCAAAACATAAAATTAATTAGACTTTTATTTTATGTTTTATGATAGTATATTGATTGGTAAGACCTCTATTTTTAAGAGTAGGTCATATAAGTATATCTAATTTAATGGAATTTAACATTTGGAGGTACAACATGGGGAATGTTGAAAAATTGGCAAGTCTTCTAATTGAAGAACCGAAAAGAGAGCAGTTATTTCCTTTATTTGAAGAAGTGTTTGGAATTACAACTCAAACATTGAATGATTTTTCGGATAAAGGATATTGGGATGATACATATAAAGCTTTATCATTTTTACAAGAAGATAAAGTGATTGCAAATGTTGCGGCATTTTCACTCCCATTATTAATTAATGGTGAAAAAATAAATGCGGCGGGTATTCAATCAGTCATGACACACCCTAATTTCCGTAGACAAGGGCTAATGACACAATTAATGGGTAAAATGATAGAAGAAATCGATAAGAAATGTGAATGTGCATTATTGTTTACAGAAAAACCTGAACTATATACAGCATTTGGATTTAAAGTTGTGCAGGAATATTTGATGACTATACCATACGATAAAAAGATTAATAATAACGATTCACTACTTAAAAAGTTAGATTACTATAATATAGAGAATAGACAGTTAATACATGAAACTATTGATAGTAGCCAAAGACTTTCAAATAGTTTTTCGACTTTAAACTTCCATCCTTCATTTTATTTGAATATGTATGACTCGGAATGGAATGAGAAATTGTATTATTCAGAGAAACTAGATGCTCTAATCGTTTATGAAGTAGACAATGAAAAGTTGAAATTATTTGGAGTATTTGCGCCAGTACTTCCGGTTTTAGATGAATTATGTGGAGAAATCAATGAAGGGTTTACTGAAATCGAATTTTATTTTTCTCCGGATCAATTAGGGGTTGAGGATGTACAGTTTACAGAATTACAGTCTAGCAAGTATTTAATGGTTCGAAGTGATAAAGAGTTAGATTTTAAAGGTTATAAATTCCCAGTATTAGCGGAGTTTTAAATGTCTATATAAATGCTTTATTATGGAGGAGCTATGAATATATCGTATATACCAGAACGTATTGAGCAACTCACTATAATGAATGTACCTGAATACTATAAAATTAATGATAATTATGCGTTTATTGTCCGTTCGAAAGCAGAAACCGATTTTTGGCTTAAAACACATTATGGTTTTGAAGTAATGAATGGTCATGTATTTTATAATGAGATGATGACAGACTTTCAAGCTGAAGTTCAGTTACGTATGAATCCAAATTCAAAATTCGATCAAGCAGGTCTTTTTGTTATGATTTCGGAGAACTGTTGGCTAAAAACATCTTTAGAATATATCCCTGAAGGGCCATCTCACTTAGGTGCTGTCGTAACGAATAATGGATATTCTGACTGGTCAACGCAAGATTATCCAACTGAAGCAGCTAAGCAACAACTTTGTTTTCGAATTATTCGAAAACGCGGTGATTATACAATATATGTGAAAAAGAGCCATCAATGGGAACAAATAAGAATCGCTCATTTAATGGAGGATATAGGGGAGGAGCCTGTTAAAATAGGTTTTTACACGTGTAGTCCTTCTAAAAATAAGGGATTTGAGACTGAGTTTTTACATTTTACAATTGAAGAAATATAGATGAAAAACCGTATTCTTTTCATTAAGAATGCGGTTTTTGTATTTACATAATATAAAGCACATTTATTGACCAGAAAGTCATTAATACTTATCATTTAATAATGTTAAATATTAATTTACATAATATAATAGAAGTAATGAAGAAATTACAAAATTTATCGCTTAAATAAGGAGGGATATGAATTATTCAGTGGTAATTTCATGGGAAAAGGAGATTATGTATGAAATCATTTCGTAAGTTATTACAGTATTTAAAACCATACATGTTCTTCGCTATTATTGGGCCGCTATTTATGGTACTTGAGGTTGCGATGGACTTAATTCAACCGACTATTATGCAACATATCATTGATGTTGGGATTGCAAATCGGGATTTAAATTATGTAATAAAAATGGGGCTTCTTATGATAGGAGCAGCAGCACTCGGTTTAGTTGGAGGGCTTGGGTGTATGATGTATTCTACAAAAGCCGCTGTTAAATTCGCTACAGACATACGAAAAGATGTGTTTGCGAAAATAGAAACATTTTCTAGTAATAATCGTGATTCATTTGGAACAGGTAAATTATTAACGATCGTGACGAATGATATCACTTCCATTCAATCGGCAATGACGATGACATTACGTGTTCTCGTTCGTGGTCCGCTGTTATTTATCGGAAGTATACTTATTGTTTTTGTAACAGCGCGAGAGTTATTTCCAATATTACTTGTAGTTGTTCCGATTTTATTACTTGCGATTATTTTAATTGCAAGTAAAGCAAGTGGTACATTTAAAAAGGTGCAAGAGGCATTGGACAAAGTGAATACAAAGTTACAAGAAAATTTATCTGGTGTGCGTGTTATAAAAGCGTATGTAAGACAAAAATACGAAATCGCTCAATTTGGAAGTGTAAATACAAATTTAACGAAGATAAATATTCGAGCTGTGCAACTTATTTCTTTAATGATGCCAATCATTATGCTAGTTGTAAGTGGCGGGATTGTCGCAACATTATGGATTGGTGGAGAAAAAGTATTCGATGGAACGCTTCAAGTAGGAGCGATTTTGGCATTTATTAATTACTTGAATATCATTTTAATGTCACTTATGTCGATTAGCATGGTATTTATTCAAATTGCGCGAGCTTTTCCATCTGCGGATCGTGTACAGCAAGTGTTAAATACCGAGGTTGATATTATAAGCGAAGCGAATGCGATCGAACCTGAGAGAATCGAAGGAAATATCGAATTTAAAAATGTTAGTTATAGCTATACGAAAAATAATGAATATGTTTTAAAAGATATTTCGTTTAGCATACAAAAAGGTGAAAAAGTAGGGATTATTGGATCGACTGGAAGTGGTAAATCTACCTTAGCGAAACTGTTACCACGTCTATATGATGTGGATCAAGGTGAAATATGTATAGATGGAATAGATGTTAAAACATATGATTTGCAAAAACTCCGTGCTTCAATAGGGTTTGTACCTCAGAAGGCGTTGTTGTTCTCAGGCAGTATAGAAGAAAATTTACGTTATGGTAAAGAAGATGCAACACATGACGAGCTGGAAGTAGCAGCTGCATCAGCTTGTGCGACTGAGTTTATCAATAAGCTGGAAGAATCTTATCAATATAATTTAACACAAGGCGCGACAAATCTATCAGGTGGACAAAAACAACGTGTATCAATTGCAAGGGCACTTGTGAGAAAGCCACCGATTCTCATATTAGATGATTCTACATCAGCAGTTGATGCAAAATCAGAGGCTACTATTCAAATAGCTTTAAAAACAAAATATAAAGGCACAACAACTTTATTAATTGCGTCCAAAATTTCTTCCATAATGGATGCGGATAAAATACTTGTATTAGATAATGGTGAATTAGTTGGCAATGGTACACATGAACAATTGTTAGAACAAAGTGAGGTTTATCAGGAAATTTATCTTTCCCAAGGTGGTAATTTGGATAAAGAAGGTGGGAAAGAACATGCGTAATTTTCAAGGGCAATTTGCTAATAAAGGTGGACGAAACACCCCAAAGATGGGAAAAGCTAAAAATGCTCAAGGAACTGTAATGCGGGTATGGAACTATATGGGCTATCAAAAAGCTGCTCTTATGTTTGTTATATTTCTAGTCGTTGTTACTACATTACTTGGATTGTTAGGTCCCTATTTTATGGGAGTCATTATAGATCAATATATTGTACCGAAAGATTTAAGTGGTACAGCAAGAATGTGTATGTTACTTATCGTGATTTATGGTGTAACTGTACTTTTAACATGGTTACAAACGTTTGTCATGATTAACGTTGCATTAAAAACAATTCAAAAAATACGACAAGATATTTTTGAGAAAATCCAAACGCTTTCTTTACGGTTCTTTGATGTGCGTTCTCAAGGTGATTTAATGAGCCGTGTGACAAATGATATAGATAATTTGAACCAAGCTTTGACACAAAGTGTTGTACAAATTATTTCATCAGCATTAACTTTTATAGGTGTAACGATTGCAATGTTCGCCTTAAATTGGATTTTAGCAATTGTAACTTTAATTACAGTACCTATTATGTTTTACGTTACAAAAAAACTAGTTGCATATAGTGGTAAAAACTTTGCGAAGCGTCAAAAAGATTTAGGTGAACTAAATGGATTTATTGAGGAAGCAATTACAGGTGCGGATGTTACAACGTTGTATGGAAAAGAAAAAGAAACTGTACAAAATTTCAATAAAATTAATGAACAGCTAAGAGTTTCAGCTACGAAGGCTGATACATTTTCAGCTTTTATTTTTCCAAGTATGAACTTTATTAATAACTTAGGTATGGGGCTTGTCATTGGGACCGGATCAGTTATGGTCTTAAACGGAATGACAACAGTAGGAGTTATTGCGGCTTTTATTAATTATTCTCGTCAATTCTCAAGGCCGCTAAGTCAATTTGCGACTTTAATGAATACAATTCAAGCGGCAGTTGCTGGTGGAGAACGTGTTTTTGAGATTATGGATGAGGTACCAGAAATTCAAAATAAAAAAGACGCATTCGTTGTACAAAATTTACAAGGGCATGTTGCACTTGAGAATGTTTCATTTGGCTACGCAGAAAATAAAACAATTTTAAAAGAAGTGAGTCTTAAAGCGCAGCCAGGAGAGACAATTGCTTTAGTTGGTCCGACTGGATCAGGGAAAACAACAATCATTAATTTGTTAACTCGCTTTTACGATATACAGCAAGGACAAATTCATATTGATGGAAAAGATATAAAAGATTATGATATTAATTCTTTACGAAGTAAAATAGGAGTAGTTTTACAGGATACGTATTTATTTGCTGGTTCGATTATGGATAATATCCGTTATGGACGCTTAGATGCTACTGATGAAGAAGTTATCACTGCAGCTAAGGCAGCATCTGCACATTCTTTTATTAAGCATTTGCCAAATCAATATGAAACAGAAATTGCTTCAGAAGGATCGAATTTAAGTCAAGGACAAAAACAACTTCTTGCGATTGCACGAGCAATTTTAGCAGATGCAGATATATTAATTCTCGATGAAGCGACATCTAATATTGACACAAGAACAGAATTACAAATACAAGCAGGACTAAATAATTTAATGAGAGGTCGCACAAGTTTTGTGATCGCTCACCGACTTAAAACAATTGAAAAAGCAGATCAAATCCTTGTTATAAAGGATGGGGAAATTTTAGAAAGAGGGAATCATGAGTCTCTCATGGAAGATAGAGGGTTTTATTTTGATTTGTATACGAGTCAGTTTAAAATTTAATAAAAAAAATGAGGTTTCTCTAGAAAAGAGAAGCCTCATTTTTTTATTTGTAAACTTTATGAATTACTTTTCTAACCAAATTAATTATCCGACCTGAAAAATACTTATACTTGCAGATACATTTGTTAAAGAGCCACCATCACTATTTGAGAGAGTGATAGTACCTGCTGAAGAGGTGTTATTTATTAAAGTCAATGTTGAAGGAACAACTGTTACGGTAAAAGCAGCAGTACCTTGATTTATTGTATGTGGTGACCCCGTACCAAAACGTCCACCTGAAATTGGTGTACCATTTAGTTCGAGGGAGAATTGGTTTTCGCGAGAAGCTTGTAATTGAAACTCTGCTACATATGTTCCTAGTGTATTGATTATAATATTTCCAGTACCTGTGATGTGGCTAAGGGCAGTTCCTGTTATAGGTCCATTTGTGTTAAAAGTAACATTACTTCCTACTGCAATTGATTGGTTAGTAGTATCAAAAACATATAGATAGTTTGTTAATCCTACACTAGCCGCCCCGGTAGGCCCAGTGGAGCCAGTAGGTCCAGTGGAACCGGTAGAGCCAGTAGGTCCAGTGGAACCGGTAGAGCCAGTAGGTCCAGTGGAACCGGTAGAGCCAGTAGGTCCAGTGGAACCGGTAGAGCCAGTGGAGCCAGTAGAGCCAGTAGCCCCGGTAGGTCCAGTAGGAGAATGTGGGAGAATAATACGGTTAATATCTAAAAGTGAAAAGTTAATGAACATATCTTTGTTTTGATAATCTATCGAAATCACCTCACTAGCATGTTTAAAGAAATAGTAAAGTAATAATTTTTATAGGTATTTCATTTCTATATTATTAATGCAACTTATTTTGGAACCAGTAAATAGCTATCATGACTATAGGGTATTAATTTTTAACCTAAATTTTAATAAAACCTTTATTAAAGATAAAGAGCGCTTTTAAAGGCGCTCTGAGACAAGTTTCATGTTGAAAAAGGGAATTGAGGATATTATGTGCATACTGTTTTAGAATGTTGTAAATTTTTAATTAAAAATAAAAAAATCTTATAAAAATTTAAAATTTGTATTATTAGATAGTTACCATACAATAAAATATGCTTGTTTGATATAAATGTGTGTCAAATTTACCAAAATATATTTTGGTATGCATAAGAAAATTAAAATACTTTGTTAGCAAATAGTAGCGGCTTCAGTGACAGATGGTAGAAATAATTTACGTGGTATTGTAATAATCTCAAGCGCAATTTGCGTTGAATATAGGAGTATTTGATTTAAATCTAAAGCGAGTGTTAAAAGTATTATGAAGCTTGTAAGAATTACAAAACTACCCAAAAAAAAACTTTTTGAAGTGTTGCGGAAATCTTTTATTAAGGAAAAGAAAGAAAAAGATGCGGTAACAATAAGAATGAAAAATTTATACTTATCAGACATTATAACCCTCCCAAAGAACAGTAGTTTATATTATACTGTATTTTTCAATATTATTATAAAAAGATTTTAAAGTGAATAATAAGAAAAAATAAAGCCATAACTTAAAACATTAGTTTAGGTTCTTTTATTTGAATTCTTTGTTTTAGAAGGTATATAATCTGAAATTTAAAATTTTCCAAATGAATTACCATTTTTTATTTCTGATCCAACATCAGGTGCTCAATGAAATGGTATGAAAGATTATAGGCTGGTGATACGACATTAAATAAGAGGAATCTGCGTGCAGCGAGAGTCCTAGCTCGGATTTCTACTAGAGAAACATATTTAGTTGGAGTTGGTACGTTAATAAAAAACGGATGGATGTGGAAACTAAATATTCATGACATTAAGGATAAAGGTCGGGAAATATAATTTGGTATTCTGGGAATAACCGAAGGTCCGTAGTTAAAGTTGCATAGAATTTGTATTTTGTTTCTAATTTTTCAATTGTTGTTAAGTGATGAGAACCTAGTCCACGCTGTACACTGTGTTGAGAAAGAGTCGGTCCAATTTGTAATTTTCGTTTTTTCATTGCATCGTTCCATGGACTATAAAAAAATTTAAAAATAAAAGCAGGTTCTATGTAAATGCTATAAGGATAATGCGAACCATGTCTTCCGACTCTATAGTTCCCGTGCGAATTATTGTGAATTAATCTACCGTTAAGATATAGTTGATTTGGATTAGGGTGAATTATTATGCCGTGATAACGTTGTTTAACAAGCGGAGAACTATATCTTGGATTAGTGTAGCCATGAGTCGGTTCATCAATCATCATAATCATTCTTATGGAAAACATATTGCCGCCCATAGTGTTAAGTGATTTAAAAAATTGTTCTTTATTATAACAGCATAGAAATTCTGTCGTATTTAATACCATTTTCCATCCTGTAAGTTCTCTTTCAATTTCCATAACTTCTTGATCAACTAAATAAGCATCAAATTCGAGTGATTTTGAGTTTCGTATTTCCCAATTAGGAGCGAATATTTTACAGATTTCAACTGACCGATCAGTGGATCCACGGTTAATAAGAATGCCGTGATCAAATAGCTTTGTGTGGTGCATTAACCACCATGGAAGTAAATATTCTTCATTGTAAAAATGAGAAATTAAAGTAGTCTTAATCAAAATCACCTCCGTATTTAACCTGCTTCTTATTTAATATGATATGGAAGGAAACCTATTGTTAGAAGGTTTCCACTTAAAAGTTTTAAAACATATAGGGTATGTGGATAGATTAGTATATAAAGTAGTCTGATTGATGAAGAGTGGTATTAAAAAGTGCAAAATCTAAAATGAGCATTGAATTAGTGTATAACGATTGAAACGGCACTGAAAACTAATAAAACGGCCATAATGATGTTAAATAATTGGTTATGTTTCACTAATAATTTTTGGAATATTGAACCAAATAAACTCCAACTAAATGTACTCATTAAACCGACTACACCTAAAAATAATGAAAAAAGTATAAAACTTGAATATGAATTGTAGTAAGGGATTATGAAAGTCGATACTACAGTCAGTCCGAATAATATCCCTTTAGGATTAACGAATTGAAGAGAAATCCCAACTGTGAATAAGTTTTTATTATCTTTTTCACCGGGATTCGTACTGCTTTTACTAGTAAGTATTTTAATAGCTAAATATAACATATACGCTACACCTAAAATTTTTAAAGGGAATTCGATTATGGGTAAGATATTAAGTAGTACAACATTAAAGAAACTACATAAAGAAGTAAGGATGAAAAAACCAAAAGCTACTCCGAAGCAAAACTTCATGCTCCTTTTTAATCCGTATTGATTTGCGTATGTCATCGCTAAAAAATTGTTAGGGCCGGGTGTGAAGCTACTTATAAAAACAAATAATAAAAAAGAAAATATAGGCATTTGAAAACCCCCTAATCATTTATGTATGTTATAATGACCGAAAAGAACAATATAACGTGTGCTTTTTATTATACATAACGGTCGTTATATTGTATAGAGTGTAGGGGTGTGTTTTATGGAAGAAATTCAACTTATCCTGGCGAAAAATTTAAAAACAATACGAGAAAAAGAAAAATTAAGTTTAGAAAAAGTTTCCCAATTAACGGGTGTGAGTAAAACGATGATTGGACAAATTGAAAGAGGGGAATCAAGCCCGACACTAACAACAATATGGAAAATTGCAAATGGCTTGAAAGTTTCTTTTACTTCTTTAATCAATAATCCTCAGCCTGATACGAAAGTGATTTTAAGAAAAGATATTCAAGTATTGTCTGAAGACAATGGAAAATATAAAGTGTATCCTTCTTTTCCATTTCAAGATGATAGACATTTTGAAATGTATACAGTGGAAATAGAAACAGAAGGGAAATTAAGTTCAGAAGGGCATAAAGAAGGCGCAGAAGAATTTATAACGGTATTTGAAGGTGAATTGACAGTAAAAGTGAATAACTGTCAATATAAATTAAATAGTGGAGATTCAATTCGTTTTAAGGCCGATAGATCACACTCTTATTATAATTTAGGGGAATCTTTGACTCGATTAAGCATGACAATTTATTATCCAACTGCATAAGTTTACATTTATAGTAACAAAAGATAAAACCATCTTTAAAAGATGGTTTTTATTTTTTATTACTCACAAAAAAAGACACTCATCTGAGTGTCAACATAGTATTGCTCTCGCGTATAGGATTGGAGTACGTTTCTCAAATACGTATTGAGATGGTTCGTAAAAGAGAAACTGTCTTCATATTTAATGTAACATCGGTGGAAGTCAGTGTAAATTGATAATATATATACGGAAAATTTAGTATAGATAGTTTCTACTATGAATATAGTGCAATTTGTTCTTTAATGCGTCATCACTTTTATGAAATAATTGTGAAATTCTTATTATGACAGACTTAGTATTTAATAATGTTTATTAGAAAAAGAATGAATCATTTTTTAATCGATTCGTATAATTGTTAGAGAGGCACCTGTTGAATCACCTCCAACCAAATTAACGATGGATAATACGCCGAATAATTGAAGTGAAATTGTATTACCGGCAATTAAATTAGTAATTAAATTATTATTATAATTTGAAGTTGATATAGCGGGAGAAAAAATAGAACCAGGAAGTGGAGTAGAAGCGTTTAATAGTAGTCTTGTTCCAGCGAGTAGAGCAGTTGTCGTATTAACTTGATAGGTTAAATAATATCTTCCGGTTACAGGAATTGTAAATATATCGTTTGAGGCGTTAACTGTAAAATTACCGAGGCTTTGGTTATTAGAAAGACGAATATTAGTTCCACCTAATATCACAGAGATGGGACCACCTAATGTATTATTAGCGAACATAGAGTTTGTTGTAACTATTGACCCAGTACTTCCGGTAGGTCCAGTAAGTCTGTATGGAAGAATAATTTCAAGAGCTATTGATACTAGTTCTTTTATTCTTTTTTCATTTTTATCTTGAATTTAAATCACCTCATTTTTAAATTAGAATGCAAAAAGTTTCGTGTTTTTGGAATGGAACTATCATTTTATTATATTAATAGTAGTAGTTAAAGCAACGGTAAAATGTTTAATAACTGTATGAATCATTTGGAAAGAAAAAAGAATAGTTATGAAAGTATTCCTTAATAATAGACTCATACTTATGTAAGTTAATTAAAAATATGTGGAATGAGGAATTAAATTGAAGCGGAATGATAAATTATCAATAAATAAAGGTAAGATAGAACCTGAGAATATTGGACCTACATTTTCAGCTCTTCCACCAATATATATTCCAACAGGAGCAACAGGAGCAACAGGAGCAACAGGAATAACAGGAGCAACGGGGGCAACAGGAATAACAGGAGCAACAGGAGCAACGGGGGCAACAGGAATAACAGGAGCAACAGGAGCAACGGGGGCAACAGGAATAACAGGAACAACGGGAGTAACAGGAGCGACAGGAGCAACAGGAACAACGGGAGCAACAGGAGCAACAGGAGCAACGGGAGCAACGGGAGTAACGGGAGCAACAGGAACAACGGGAGCAACAGGAACAACGGGAGCAACAGGAGCAACAGGAGCAACGGGGGCAACAGGAATAACGGGAGCAACAGGAATAACGGGAGCAACAGGAACAACGGGAGCAACAGGAGCGACAGGTCCTACTGGGGGGATTGGCCCTATAACAACAACTAATTTGTTATTTTACACTTTTTCAGATGGAGAGAAACTTATATATACAGATGCAGATGGCATAGCTCAATATGGTACAACGAATATACTTTCACCTAGTGAGGTTTCGTATATAAATTTGTTTATCAATGGAATTTTGCAACCACAACCATTCTATGAAGTTAGTACTGGTAAACTAACTTTATTGGATAACCAACCACCATCGCAAGGTTCTTCAATTATTTTACAATTTATTATTATTAATTAAAAAAGACAGATTCTTAATGAAAAGGAATCTGTCTTTTTTGTTCTGAATTACATTCGTTAACATTAAGTGACGATAAATTCAATTGTAATTGGAATTCCGCCGTCTAATGCATCCCCACCAGGAATTGTAATAGCACCAGTAGGACCAGTAGTAACACTGGAGTTCACGCTTGGTTGAAGAATACCGTTCACATATAAGTTGTAATACGTGAAAGTCGGAAAAGCGGTTGCAGTAGTACCCGCATCGTTTAAACAAGCTGTGGCAGCAATTGCAAAAGCTGCACCTGTACCTGTGCCGGCTCCTAGTGTAGATGTAAATCTTCTAGATGCCATAAATGGTTGAATGATAGGCAATTAATTTTCACTCCTTACAATATTTTATTAGAACGAAGTATAAAATAACTTGTCCACTATATTGTATGAGAGTTTTTTATAATAGAAACGGCTTCACCTTTATAAGGTGAGCCCAATTTTAGTAAAGAAATGTTCTTTATTTATATGAAAAAATGATGTTATTACTTGCGGAATATATGTTAATCGTAAATTCGGTTTTTTGTATTCAAATTAAAATGTGTCTTTGAACCTAAGAGATAAACGTGGAAAAATAAAATAAACTCTTAAGTTTAGGTATTTAATCTAAGCAGTCAATTATTAAAAACATATAATTAATATGTGAGTCATGAACATAATTAAATAGCGTTTGTAAGTTTAATTATATTTCATGTTTCCTATTTTAAGTCAATATATAACACATACTCTTTTACAATTTTATGATCCTTATAATAGGAAAAACTCAAATATAAAACAAGTAAGGAGGACATAAATGACAAGTAATAATTGTTTCGGTCATAACCACTGCAATAATCCGATTGTTTTCACTCCAGAGTGTTGTAACAATCCACAAACAGTTCCGATTACTAGTGAGCAATTAGGTAGATTAATTACTTTACTAAACTCTTTAATTTCGGCTATTGCAGCGTTTTTTGCAAATCCAAGTGATGCAAACAGATTAGCTTTACTCAATTTGTTTACTCAACTATTGAACTTACTAAATGAATTAGCACCTTCTCCAGAAGGGAATTTCTTAAAACAATTAATTCAAAGTATTATCAACGTACTACAGTCTCCTAACCCAGATTTAAGCAAATTACTTTCCTTATTGCAACAATTCTACAGTGCTCTCGCACCATTCTTCTTCTCTTTAATTATTGATCCTGCAAGTTTACAACTTTTATTAAACTTATTAACTCAATTAATTGGTGCTACTCCAGGAGGAGGCCCAACAGGTCCAACAGGTCCAACAGGAGCGACTGGTGGCGGAGCAACGGGAGCAACGGGAGCAACAGGAGCAACAGGCCCAACAGGAGCGACTGGTGGTGGAGCAACGGGAGCAACGGGAGCAACGGGAGCAACGGGAGCAACGGGAGCAACAGGAGCAACAGGAGCAACAGGCCCAACAGGTCCAACAGGAGCAACAGGCCCAACAGGAGCAACAGGCTTAACAGGAGCAACAGGTTTAACAGGAGCAACAGGCCCAACAGGAGCAACAGGAGCAACAGGAGCAACAGGCCCAACAGGAGCAACAGGCTTAACAGGAGCAACAGGTTTAACAGGAGCAACTGGTGCAACTGGTGGCGGAGCTATTATTCCATTTGCTTCAGGTACAACACCATCTGCGTTAGTTAACGCGTTAATAGCTAATACAGGAACTCTTCTTGGATTTGGATTTAGTCAGCCTGGTGTAGCTTTAACTGGTGGAACAAGTATCACATTAGCATTAGGTGTAGGTGATTATGCATTTGTAGCACCACGCGCAGGGGTTATTACGTCATTAGCAGGTTTCTTTAGTGCAACAGCTGCATTAGCTCCAGTATCAGCTGTTCAAGTGCAAATACAAATATTAACTGCACCAGCTTTAAGTAATACGTTTACAGTACAAGGCGCACCTCTATTATTAACACCAGCATTTGCCGCAATAGCGATTGGTTCTACAGCATCAGGGATCATACCTGAAGCTATTCCAGTAGCAGCTGGGGATAAAATACTGTTATATGTTTCATTAACAGCAGCAAGTCCAATAGCTGCAGTTGCTGGATTTGTAAGTGCAGGTATTAATATCGTTTAATTTGTTACAATGTTTAGTAGGAAATTAAACAGGGGTTTGTATATAGTCCTTCCTAATAAATTTAGGAAGGACTATATTTTTTGAGGAAATAAGTAATAAATCAATTGAACAATTACTCTTTACTAAGTTCGTATAAAAAAGTATAATTTACCCTTTCTCATTTAAGGCATAAGTTATGTAACTTTAAAAATTTCCGATCAGCAAAAAAAAGATGAATTCTTTTAAAAAAGAATTCATCCATAAAATAAACTATTTATTTTTATTACAGTTACATCCTTTTTTCTTTACATAGCCTTGCTCGGCTAAGTCTCTTTGTGATTGGGAATTGGAAGATTGAGAATTGGAAGATTGAGAGGATGCTGAAGAGCTACTATTTTTATTATAAGAGTAGTTTTTTCGATAGTTATAATTACTCATAGTACTATCACCTCCAATTTAATATATAAATATTATATGTATGTACACTATCAATTGTTACTATTTTTAATAGGAAGAGAAGATACAATAAAAAAATCTCCTTGGTATTTTCCTAGGAGATAACTGATGATTCTTTTGAAAATTTACAAATTAATAGCCCCAGTAAAGAGGGAAGTAATAAGAATCTTGGTGATACGGATTATGTTGTTGAGCGAGGGGCTGGGTTGGATAATTTTTCATTTCACGGTTTTGATTGCAGTTTGACGGAGGACCAATTACAGTAGTTGATTGAATAGGGGAAACCGCTTGTTTCCATTGTTGTTCATTGAGGCAGTAAGTATGTGCCATCATATGAGCCGGAGTTAATCTTAAAATGTCAGAACCGAAAATAACTTCTGGCGCTGGAGCGTTGAAAATAGCTAATAAATGAGTATTATCTGCTGTAGCAATTTCATAATGCCACCACGCTTGTGGAATGTTGGCAACTTGCCCCGGTTTTATCGGTAAGTTTAATATTTGATTCGTAAATGGATTAAGTAAAGAAACAACAGCAGACCCTGAAATACAATAAACAAGTTCAGCTGCATTTTGATGAATATGTGGTTCTACAACATTTCCTGTACTTAAATAAATATCTAATAAAGAAGTATTTTCTAAAGTATTTAATTGTTTAATGCCAAGTACATTTATATAATTTTG
The DNA here is from genome assembly GCF_052044835.1 of Bacillus sp. 22475. NCBI lineage: Bacteria > Bacillati > Bacillota > Bacilli > Caryophanales > Bacillaceae > Bacillus > Bacillus sp. 22475. The sequence goes on from NZ_JBQENW010000008.1 coordinate 135,513, forward strand.
GGCATCTTTTCGAAAAAAATTACTTTTATTTACATCAAAAGTAAAATTGGTTGAGGGGGAGGTATAGTCGATGTTGGCAGTCAATTGTATTACCCACCTTTCTATAGGTAAGTTAGGTTACAAAATTAGGATATGTGTCTAGTCTTTGTTTTGTGCTGTTGTAGGTAGCTTAATAAATTCACTTATTCCATAAAGAATAAAGTATTAAGATTAAACTATATTCGTATTCCCATTCATACTTTGGATTGATGGAAAAAAGTAATGAAAATGTTAATTTAAAAGTACATCAATCATTTATAAGGAGTGAATGTTCATGTCATTTAGTGAAATGATTAGAAATGAAGTGCTCAGCTGGGCGGGTGTTTCTGAAAAACCGCATCGATTTGGTGGTATTGAAATAAATTATGGTAAGAAAGAACTTGGTCATCTTCATGGTGATAAATTAGCTGATTTACCATTTCCGAAGTTAAAGCGGGATGAATTAGTGAAGCAAGGATTAGTAAAACCACATCATGTATTACCTGAATCAGGATGGATCAGTTATTATATAAAGAGTGAAGAGGATATTCCATTTGCAATTGAGTTATTTCGTATGCAATATGACCGCATTAAAAAGTAATGAAATATAGTAGGGTAATAAAAATTTATTTTTATGTCACATCCCTCCTTAATCGTTCGTCTTGTATGCAGAACGATAAGGAGGGATTTTATTATGAAGAAATTTGATGTAGCAATTGTTGGCGGTGGGCTTGCTGGATTAACAGCATCTATATATTTAGCGAAAGCTGGAAAGAAAGTGATTGTATTAGAAAAATCCAGTCAATTCGGTGGCCGAGGGATGACTATAAATAAAAATGGAATCTGCATGAATCTTGGTGCACATGCTTTATATAGAGGCGGGGCAGCGTTTATAACTTTTAATGAGCTCGGTTTGAATCTTCCAGGTGGAATACCATCTACAAAAGCACATGGAATATGGAAAGGGGATATATTCACCATCCCAACAGATTTTCGCTCAATTTTATCAACACCACTACTTTCGTGGTCTGCAAAAGTACAATTCTCACGTCTTATGATTCGTTTAGGAAATTTAGATGTAGGAGAAGTTCCGAAAATGAGTCTAACTACATGGGCAGAAAATGAAATAAAAGATCCAATGGTTCGCAATATATTTTATGCGCTATGCCGGACAACAACATATACGTTTGCTCCTACAATACAATTAGCATCATCTGTGCTAAAGCAAATACAGCTTTCTATAAAAGAAGGAGTGCTGTATGTAGATGGTGGTTGGGAGACGATAATAACAAAATTAAGAGCTATAGCGAATGATATCGGGGTGCAGTTTTTGGCTAAAAAGCATGTTGTAGAAATTGAGAATTCCGAAGATAAACAAAGAATACATTGTGTTGATGATGAGGTTTTTGAAGTAGGCACAGTCATCGTGACGACTCCGCCGAAAGAAGCTTGTAAAATAATAAAAGGTGCAGAAGGAACAAGTTTGCATAGATGGAGTGAACAATCGGTACCGGTTACTGTTGCTGCATTAGATATTGGCTTGAGACAATTACCCAATCCTACACATCAATTTGTATTAGGATTAGATCAACCTATATTTTTCACAAATCAATCGAGAGCAGCTAAATTAAGTGAAGATGGATCACTTGCAGTGAGTCTAATTAAGTACCATAATCCTGTGCTAGAGATGAATCATATTCATGAAGATAAAGAACAGTTGGAAAGTACGATGGAGTTGTTACATCCAAATTGGAAAAGAGAAGTTGTTGCACAGCAATATTTACCGAAAATAACAGTAGTACATGATTTTCCTCATATTGACCGTGTTGAAAATCCGGGTCCTAATATACCTGAAATGCCAGGTGTTTATGTTGCAGGAGATTGGGCAGGGCATGATGAAATATTAGCTGATGCTGCGGTAGCAAGCGGGAAACGAGCAGCGTTACACATTTTAAAGCAATATGAAAGTGAGGCAGTTCATCATGGAAACGGAGCAGTTATATGAAGCGTATCAACCATTATTATTTTCGTTAGCATACAGAATCCTTGGGAGTGTTATGGATGCTGAGGATATCGTTCAGGATGTATTTATCTCGCTAAATAATATAGAAGATCCCCAATCTATAGAAAATATGAAAGCGTATTTATGTAAGATGGCGACAAATCTTTCAATTGATAAATTACGATCGGCAGCGCATAAACGTAACGTGTATGTAGGGATGTGGTTACCAGAGCCACTTGTAGACGAGAGTGATGAGCCATCAAAGTCATTTATAATGAAAGAATCCCTTTCCACCGCATATTTATTACTTTTACAACAACTATCTGAGGTAGAAAGAATTGTTTTCATATTAAGAGAGGTTTTCAGTTATGAATACGAAGAAATAGCTTCAATTGTTGATAAGAGTAGTGTGAACTGTAGAAAAATCTTTCAACGTGCACGAAAAAGCATGTTGGAGAAACCGAAGCAATCAAAATTAAGCACGGAGAAAATGGCTTCTTATGTTGAAAAGTTTGTAGCATCATTACAGTGTGGGGATACGGAAGGTATGTTGGAAGTATTAAAAACAGATGCTATATTCAAAGCTGATGGTGGCGGTAAAGTTACAACTGCGATCAATCCGATTTATTCTGCAGATCGAATTATTCGCTTGTTCTTTGGGATTGCACAACGATTGACAGAAGAGTACACTGTTGATTTTAAAATGGTAAATGGTATACCAGGAGTTATAGTTACAATAAATAATAAAGTAACGTATGTTCTTTCGTTTGCATTTGAGGATGAGAAGATTTCAAATATTTATATGATGGTTAATCCTGAAAAACTTATGCATTTAAATGTAAAAATATAAAAAAGCGCATTTCTTTAGAAATGCGTTTTTTTATTATTTTTCTAACATTTCAAGAGGTACATCTTTTTCGCCAGCTACCTCAAATTTAATTTCCCCGTCTTCTTCATAAATACGTGTAATAATCGGTATAGTAATCATTAATTTTTTATGCTGCTTTCGTTTTCGAGCAGCATCTAAGCTAATCACGTTCATTTGTAAGCATCCTTTCTTCTGGAAATATATAAACAAAGAAAATGCGTCCGAAAAGGGCGCTTAATTGAATTTGAAATACCGATTCATTTAAATGGGGTTTATATAATTTAATAACTGCAATTTTAATATGAAATAATATGAATGGAATAATTGCACGTAGAAATTAACTTTACCAAAAAACGAAACAATATGCTATAAAAAATTATAAATCTTTGTCATATAACAGGAAAAAGGTTTTTGTTTCGCATATAATAAAAAATAGACGGGCAGCAAGAGCTTTTTCATCATATTGCTTGGAAAGGCGATGAAAAGAATGGATACAGTAGATTCATTATTATTGCAACTTGAACAATATGGAGAAGAGCATGATCGAAATAAAAAAACAAGGGAAGAAAAACTACGGAATGTTTCTCGTGAGATGGGGCAATTTTTATCAATTTTAGTAAAAGGGTGTAATGCAAAAAATATCTTGGAAATTGGAACTTCTAATGGTTATTCTACATTGTGGTTAGCTAATGCGGTAGAAGAAACAAATGGAAATGTAACAACTGTAGAGCTTTCTTCAGAACGAGTTGGAGAGGCACTTGTCAATTTTGAAAAGGCAAACCTGTTACAAAGAATCGATATTCATAATCAAGAAGCAGGGGCATTTTTAGATTCCCAATTAGATCATTCATTTGATTTTATTTTCCTAGATTCAGAGCGCACGCAATACATGTGGTGGTTTGAGCATATAAAACGTATGTTACAACCAAAAGGTTTTCTTGTTGTTGATAATGCAACTTCTCATGCGAGTGAATTAGATGAGTTTATAAAAATGATTGAAGAAGATGATACGTTTGAAACGGTGTTATTAGCGTTTCAAAAGGGAGCATTTGTAGCTCGCAAAAATAAATAGAAGTGAGTGTAATAGAATTATCACATTGAAAACGGGTGAATGTCAAAAGATTGAGTGTAGCACGATTGAAAGAACGTAAATTATTTAGGAAATATATGAAGAATCCGCCTTCAGCATGTTGTTCTCTAGGTCTTAAGTCTGAGGAAAATTATGTTGATTACAGGTATACTTATAGTAAGAAACAGGGAATGACTGCATAAATAGGCATTTCTAAAAAAGTCGATTTCAAGCAGTCAGAATGTATATGAAATACGATATAATTGATGAAATATAGTGCATATAAATTCGCACATATAAATAAAGGAGCGATTTTGTTGACTGAATTCGAGAAAAAAGAACCTGTATCTATTGTGAAAGATAATAATGTAGAAGTAGTAGTTGATACAGTTATAAAAGATGCAGAATTAGAGGAACTAAATAAAGAAGCTGATCTTTATGTACAAAAGTTAAATAGCGAGCAAAATACAGATTTATCAAAAGTATTGTCTCAGCTAGGAGATTTAGGGGATAAAGAGCAACAAGCAGCAGGACAAACGTTATCAGCTTTAAAACGCCCTGTAACAGCGATGATGAATGGGAAAAATGAAGAAATTCCAAATACATTGTTAGAATTAAGAAAAGTGGTATCAGAGCTTGATCCCAATTCACTTAAAGCAAGTGGTATGAAGAAAATAATGTTTAAAGTATTCAAGAAAAATCCACTTGAAACATACGTGCATAAATACCAATCTATAGATAAACAAATCGAGGAAATTATTAGATCCCTTCTAATTGGTCGTGATAACTTACAAGAGGATACAGTTGGTCTTGAAATGTTAAAAGAACAATCGCACGATAAAATTCATGCTCTTGATAAACAAGTATACTTAGGGAAAAAGCTTGCTGGCATGCTTGAAGCTGAGAAACAAAACCCAGAGCGTCAAAGGGATATTCCGTTAATTAACGATGCATTAGAAAAGATACTTGTACGTACACGTAATATGCAGCAAGCGAAAAGTGTATTATTACAATCTATAGCTTCTGTAGACATCATTAAGAAAAATAATGAAAAATTAACAGAGGCAATACGTAATGCGATTACGATGACACAAAACGTTGTAACAGTTTCAGCTGCTATTCAGCTTGCATTAACGAATCAACGGAAAACAATTGATGCCGTAAATGCAACGAATGAAGCAATTGAATCGATGGTATTAAGTAATTCTCAAGCGTTAAAACAAAATACAGAAGAAACGACGAAATTGCTTGAAAACCCTGCTATTAGCATGGATAAATTACGTGAATCATTCCAAAATGTGTTCGCTGCAATTGAAGCATCTGAAAAATCGTCAGAACGTATTATTGAGTCAAGCAAGAAGTTCGTTATTGAACTAGACACATTTAATGATGAGATGAAGCAGAAACTCATTCAGCGTCCAAGGAAATAACGGATTATTAGAGGAGGTGAACAAATGAGTTTCATTCAAACAGTACTATTACTACTCGGTACATTGCTTTTAATAGCATTTACTGTCGTTGTTTTAGTCGTATACTTCGGGCGGAAACTGTATTTTTCATGGACGAAGCCATATAAAAGAGCGCAAGATTCTCTAGATAAGATATCAAACAAATCAATACCGTTTCTACAAGAATTTACACAACATCCACTGTTTTATCGCTGGATTCGCACCGAAGGAAAGAAAGAACAAAATACATTAAATACTCTATTTTGTGCATCAGGTCAACGTACGAGAGAGCAAGTCTTCTCGATGTTACCGAAAGAAAAGCAGAAAAAAGTGCATGTAATGGCAAAAACTACGAAAAAGCTCACGAATGAAGATATTGATGTGGCTGCGATGAAAGTGAAAGATTTCTTAAGACAAGAAACGCAGCAAACTGTAAAACCGACAGACTTATCATTTTACAAATTGTATTTTTATGACCGTTATCCAGACGCATTAAATACAATTCAAGCGTATAAACGCTCAATAAATCCTTCATTACAAAGAACGGTTGATGATATTACAATTTCAGTATTAAATGCACTTCCGTACTATCAAGAGCAACGCATGTTTGAACAACAACATAAACTTGAAACATTCTTAATGAAAGATTTAACGGCCATGTTATCGTTGGTAGTACAATTACCACCTTCACAAAGACCAGAGAAGGAAGAAGAACTGAAGATCTACTTGGAAAATTTCAAAAAAGAAATGGAAGTAGTAGAGCGAGATATTCGCGACTCGATTGATCACGATTTAAATGTGAAGATGAGGGCAGCGACTGAGAAGTTTAAGAATAAATAACAAAAAGCGCCTTAAAAGCTAAGTATCACAGCTTTAAGGCGCTTTTTTTATGAGGTTTTATTTTGCTCTAACGGTAGTATGACTAGAAGCCACACTTTCATTATGCAATCGATCAACTGCAGTTACGACATACGTATACGTTTCTCCAGAAATAGCGGTTTTATCTACATAAATTTCTCCAAGTTTTGTTTTTCTTACAGTAGTAAGTAAATTTTTGGGGTTTTGTATATCCACTTCATTTTTCCCATTCGCGCGGTAAATAGCGTAATAAGCAGAATCATTATCTCTATTGTCAATGATGCCAATTGCAATACCTTCATTTCTTGGAATGGCACCTTTTAAAGTCGGTTGTTTTGGTGGATCATGATCAATCCAAGGCATAGGCGGGATTAATGCAGGATGTTTATATATGTCTTTTGAGAGTCTATCTTTAACTCCAAGTGGATTGTTATTAATATCTTTTAAGCTAAAATGCATACTACCTTTTATTTCAGGATATAGCCGGTTTAATGCAATTTGTCTTGGATATTCTTCTGGATCAGACCAAGCAGGGACGGAGTTATTATTAATTTTATAGGCCGCTTGACCAATGTATAGGTGAATCGGTTTGTTATTTGTTTCTTTAACCCACCAATCTACTAATATGTCATATGCAGCTGGGGTGAAACCTATATTCCAATATATTTGCGGTGTAATGTAGTCAATATATCCTTTTTGTATCCACTCACGTGTGTCAGCATAAAGGTCATCATAGTTTCTTTGGCCTGCGGTTGTGTTAGAGCCAGTGGGATCGTCAGCTATATTTCTCCATACGCCGAACGGACTAATGCCAAACTTTACATATGATTTCTCTTGTTTTAAAGCAGTATTTAAATCTTTTACAAGTTCATTTACATTGTTACGTCGCCAATCTTCTATATTTGTAAATCTACCGTTATTATATGTTTCGTACGTTTTCTGATCTGGAAATTCTTCACCGGCTACTTTATATGGATAAAAATAATCATCCATATGCAGCGCATCAATATCGTAATTTTGTACGATTTCTAAAGCACCTTCTGTTATAAATTTTTTCACTTCTGGAATACCGGGATTGTAATATAACTTTCCGCCATAAGGGACAACCCAATTGGGATGTTGCCTTGCAGGGTGATAGTTTGATAATCGATTTATATCGGTGTGATTCATCGTTATTCGGTATGGATTAATCCAAGCGTGGAATTCTATATTTCTTTTATGAGCTTCTTCAATCATAAATGCGAGCGGGTCATAACCAGGATCTTTTCCTTGTGTACCCGTAATGTATTCAGACCAAGGACCGTAATTTGAAGGATAGAAAGCATCAGCGGTTGGTTTAATTTGTACAACAACTGTATTCATACCAGTGCTTTTTACATTGTCTAATAACCTTATAAATTCTTGCTTCTGTTTTTCAATAGGTAAGCCAGTTTTTGAGGGCCAATCAATATTCAGAACTGATGCGATCCATACAGCACGTAATTCATGTTTTTTGTACGTAGTATTTACTTCAGCATAAGTAGAGTGAGGGGGAATGAAAGCGAAAGGTATGAACAAGATAACGATACAACATATCATTAATAAACGTTTAACGATCATTTATACGCCTCCCTATCATATGATTATTTAAAATAATATCTGAGGCGAGGTTGACCTTGCAATAGAGAAAATTGCATATTGAAACATTAATTTAATAGGAAAAATATTTTTAATGAAATTTACTTTCATTATAACTAAATTCATTTACTACTTCATATGCTTGTTAGTAAAGTGAAACTTCCTTTCATTTGAAGGGTAATAAATTATAAGTATAGGAGGATTAATAAATGAAAGTTTTGTTCGTCTGTTCTGGAGGAATGTCCAGTGCAATTGTTGTAAACGCTTTAAAAAAAGAAGCGGAGAAAAATGGTGTGAACATGGAAGTGCATGCAATTGGAACGAATGAGGTAGAGGAAGAAGTAAAGAATGGCTGGGATGTCGTAATGGTGGCACCTCAAATAAGACACCGATTTGATTCTGTAAAAAAATTTGCAGAGGAGGAATCTATTCCGTGTGGCATCATTCCACCGCAAGCATACACGCCACTTGGAGGCCCGACTTTATTAAAAACTGTAAATGAATTAATCAGTTAGGGGGAAGCGTTATGAATAAGTTTGTCACGTTTCTTGATAAAAACTTATCTGGCCCGATGGCAAGGCTTTCTGAGCAGAGGCATCTACAAGCAATCCGTGATGGAGTTATTTCGGCGTTACCATTTATTATAGTAGGAAGCTTCTTTTTAATAGTAGCATTTCCACCACTGCCGAAAGATAGTTTCATATCGGTTTGGGCATTAAAGAATCAAACAAGTATATTGATACCATATCGTTTAACTATGTTTATTATGTCCTTATATATAGCATTTGGAATAGGATATAATCTAGCGAAGAGTTATAAGTTAGATGCTTTATCGGGAGCACAGCTTGCAGTATGTTCACTGCTATTAACATTAACCCCCGAATTAATTGATAAAAAAGGATTTATGCTTCCAATGACAAATCTCGGAGGTCATGGATTATTCGTGACGATGATTGTTTCTATTTTATCCGTAGAGATTTTAAGATTTTGTAAGAAGAAAAATGTAATGATTAAAATGCCAGAACAAGTACCGCCATCTGTGTCGCGTTCATTTGAAGCACTTATACCTGCTGCATTCGTTATTATTATAATGAGTCTAGTAACTGTCGTTTTTAGCATTGATTTACACCATGTTGTTGATAAATTAGCAGCACCATTAGTAAAAGCTGGGGATAGTTACTTCGGTGTAATGATTCCAGTGTTTTTAATTACGTTTTTTTGGTCATTCGGAATCCATGGTGTGTCGGTTGTTGGAACTGTTGCTCGGCCATTATGGGAAGTATACCTAGGGAAAAATGGTGAAGCAGTTGCTAGTGGAGCAGATCAGTTGCCATTTATTTCACCAGAGCCGTTATATCAATGGTTTATATGGATTGGCGGTTCTGGTGCGACGTTAGGGCTTGTATTAGCTATGATTATATTTGGTCGATCGAAATATTCGAAAGCATTATCAAGAACTTGTATTGTTCCGGGTATTTTTAATATTAATGAACCAGTCATATTCGGATTACCGATTGTACTAAATCCAATTTTAATTATCCCATTTATCATTACACCACTTGTAACAGCAACTGTTGCATATTCAGCAACTGTGATGGGATTTGTAACACCAACGCATATTATGCCGCCATGGACATTACCTGCTCCAATTGGTGCATATTTAGCAACAGGTGGAGATTGGCGTGCGATTGTATTAGTTTTTATAAATATAGCAATATCGTTCCTTATTTATTTACCATTCTTTAAAATGTACGACAAAAATATGCTTGAAATTGAAAAAAATGGTGACGGGGAATCTGTTAATCCTTAATCTGTATGCTGTTATTTTGAGTGATAGACTTTTTGTCTATCACTTCTTTCATATTAAAACAAGAAAGGGAGAAATAGAATGAATATAAAATTTAGTTGTAAAGGTGTATTTTTATTATTATTTGGAGTGATATGTGCGAATTTACTTTTTGTGCCTTTATTAAGAATGCTATATCTATCACAAATGCATAGTATATGGCTCGTTACAAGTATTGCGGCAAGCGTTTTGCTTACGGTAGTTGTTTCTTTCATTGATGGATCGTTTGCATCGAAAGCTCAGTTGTTTTTTAGATTTATATTGTTTTCGATTGGTTGTACGTTCGTTACTTACATGATTGTTTTTTAGTAAATAGGAGGTCATGCACGTTATGTATATTGCAGGGGTAATGTCTGGTACTTCATTAGATGGAATAGATGTAGCGCTCGTTCATATAGAAGGAATTGGTGTAGATTCTAAAATCGAACTCATCCATTTTACTACTGTTCCATTTTGTAATGATATGAAAAATGAGATCCAACAAGCGTTATCAATTGAAACTTCGAATGTCCAACTTATATGTAGTTTAAATTTTAAACTTGGTTTATGCTTCGCCAATGCTGTAAAGGAAGTTTGTAAAGAGGCCAATTTTCCTTTGAGACAATTAGATTTAATAGGCTCTCACGGACAAACGATTTATCATCAGCCAAAGCAAGAAGGGAATATTATTTCTTCAACATTGCAAATTGGGGAACCAGCAGTAATAGCATATGAAACGAACACGACGGTTATCTCGAATTTCCGAACGATGGACATGGCGGCAGGGGGACAAGGTGCACCACTTGTACCATATTCAGAGATTATTTTATATCGGCATCAAACTAAAAATAGACTACTGCAAAATATTGGTGGGATTGGTAATGTTACAGTGGTTCCAAGTAAACGAAGTAATGAGAGTGTTATTGCTTTTGATACTGGACCAGGCAACATGGTAATCGATGAAGTATGTCAAAGATTATTTCATGTACCATATGATCAAAATGGTTGGATCGCAAGTCAAGGGGTGGTTGTAGATGAAATTTTAACATACTGTATGAACCATCCATTTTTGAACGTGAAACCACCAAAATCAACAGGTAGAGAACATTTTGGAGAAGCGTTTGTGACTGAATTATTAAATCGATTTGAAAAGCATAGTAAAGGAAATATATTGGCAACTGTCACGATGTTTACAGCATGTTCAATTGTTCATCATTATAAGGAGTGTATTTTACCGTATTATGACATTGATGAGGTGATTTTAGGTGGTGGTGGAAGTTATAATAATACACTTGTTGAAATGATACGGAATGGATTAAGAGAAGAGAAATGTAGTATATGTATACAAGAGGATATTGGTCATTCTTCAGCAGCGAAAGAAGCGATTGCATTTGCTATTTTAGCAAACGAAACGTATCATCGTAATCCGAGTAATGTGCCGAGCGCAACAGGTGCTAAGAATTCCGTGGTTTTAGGGAATGTAACATTCCCTCCAATATGTAAATGAAAATGAGGCGAACATATGAAGTATATGATTGGAGTAGATGGTGGGGGAACGAAGACAGAGGCAATTGCATTTAATCAAAATGGAAATGAAGTTGTAAGAGGTACGAGCAGATTTGGAAATGTATTAATAGATTTTGATCAGGCGCTTTTGCATATTATGGAAGCAATTAATCAATGCCAGAAGAATTTAATAAATGAGCATTGCGTTTGTATTTGTTTAGGATTAGCTGGTATAAGCGGAGCGAATACAAATGAATTAACATTACGTTTAAAAAAGAAATACGGAACAAAAATTGAAATTTTTAATGATGCAATGATCGCACATGCAGCTGCTTTAAAAGGTAAGGATGGAATATTAACTATAGGTGGTACAGGTGCAATTTGTATAGGAAAGAAAGGAGAAGCATATCAGTATAGCGGTGGATGGGGACATATTTTAGGAGATGAAGGGAGCGGATATTGGATTGCATTACAAGCTTTAAAGAAAATGACAATTCAATTCGATCAAGGAATCAGCCTTTGTCCATTGAGTTTGAATATTCAAAGGCAGTTTCAACTTTTGACACCGTCTCATATAAAAAGCTTAGTATATACTTCTTCTAAAGATAAAATTGCAGCAATCGCACCATTAGTTATTCAGGAAGCGAGAAATGGCAATGATGATGCGCATGAAATTATAATGCGAGCTGGAAAGGAATTAGCAAGAATTACGGTAGATGTTTATAACAAGATGCAATTTAAGCGCTCAACTCCAATTGCAGTAAGTGGTAGCATATTGTGTTTAGTACCTGAAATATATGCTGTATTTAAGAACTGCTGTGAAGAAAGTATGAAAGAAATTACATTTGTATCACAATCAGAAATGGCAGTGAAAGGAACATATTATTTAATGAGGGATATATATTTTTAAAAATAGTATATGAGATTTTTTGTATGATTTGTAAAAATATGATGTTAAAATGTATGAAGGGATGTATGTTAAACACGTACAATATACGTAGTAATTGAATATTGTATATGTAATCCCATGTAGAAAGTGAATGATTACATGATTAATAGTATGCAGTTTTTATATTTGGTGGCTTCTTATTTAATTGGAAACATATTGACCGCTTATATAGTAACAAAATTGAGACATAACGTTGATATTAGGGATGAAGGAAGCGGAAATCCTGGCGCAAGAAATATGGGGCGCGTATATGGAAAAGGGTATTTCATCGCTACATTTTTAGGTGATGCGATTAAAGGGACAATCGTTGTTGCTGTAGCAAAATATCTTTTTGAAGATCCTACATTCGTAATGTTAACATTATTGGCCGTTATTATTGGACATATTTACCCAGTTTTATTTAAAGGCAAGGGCGGTAAAGGTATTTCAACATTTATAGGAGGACTAATCGCATTTGATTATTTGATAGCGCTTACCCTCTTAGGCATTTTTATTGTATTTTATTTAATATTTAAAGGGTTTACGAAGCCAGGGCTAATTACAATTGCTTGTTTACCAGTTTGTATGATTATGTATTCTTACTCGATAGTTACGACTATTTTAAGTGGACTAATTATTGTACTTATTCTATATGTAAATCGAGAATAAAGTGAACTTTTAATAAGTGGGGGAATCTCCACTTATCATTTTTTATTAAATAGATAAAGGAGATAAGGCATGGGGTTAATTTATAAAGTTGCTGATCAAGATTGGGAATTTGAAAGTATACATAAATTGAATTATAAAACTTTTGTAGAAGAGATTCCGCAACATGAAGAAACGAAAGACCGCTTTCGTATAGATCGGTTTCATGAAGAAAATACATATTTAATTTGTTTAGATGAGGATAAATTAGTAGGTATGGTCGCAGTGCGGGGAAAACGACCATTTTCGTTAGATTATAAAATTTCAAATTTAGATGTTTATTTGCAAGAGCATGGAGAAAAAGTGTATGAAATTCGGTTACTTTCAGTAGAACGTGAATATAGAAATGGAAGAGCGTTGTTAGGGTTAATTCGTTTTCTACATCGTTATTTGCTTCTAAACGGATATGAATTGGCACTCATTTCTGCTACAACGCGTGAACTCCCTTTATATGAGCAAATGGGATTCAAAGCTTTCCATACGTTAGTTGGTACAGAAGAAGCAGCTTTCCAGCCAATGTATGTTACCCCTGCTATGTTTGAAGAATCGAGTGTTGGAAGTATTATGACGAAAGAATACACCTTTTTACCTGGTCCAGTAGACATTGAAGAGAACGTTCGAAAGGCATTTTGTACTAAGCCTATTTCGCATCGCTCTAAGTCATTTCAAGTGACGATGGACAATGTGAAAAAACGGTTACTTTACATGACAAAAGCAAAACAGGTACAACTTATGTTAGGAACGGGTACATTAGCAAATGATGCGATTGCTTTACAGTTACGATCTTTAACAGGGAAAGGACTAGTATTAACAAATGGGGAATTTGGTAATAGATTAGTTGGGCATGCAACACGTTCACAGTTACATTTTGATACGTATAAAAAAGAAATGGGAGAGCCGTTTATTTATACCGAATTAGAAGAAATAATGACAACTGGAAAGTATGAATGGCTTTGGTTTGTTCATCATGAAACATCTACTGGAATGTTAAACGATTTAGAAGAGCTAAATACTCTTTGTAAAGGAAATCAAATAAAACTATGTGTAGATTGCATAAGCTCAATTGGAGCAATTTCGTTAGACTTGAAGGACGTGTATTTTGCAAGTGGTGTTAGCGGGAAAGCGATTAGATCATATACAGGAATTTCTTTCGTTTTTCATAACCACATTATACAAATAAACGAGGCTGTGCCGGCCTATATGGACATTGGCATGTATGAAGAAAATAAAAGCATTCCATACTCACAATCATGGAATTTAATTTATGCATTGCAAGAAGCGTTGAAGAGATTTGAAGATGAAACGGCATTTGTAAAAATTAAAGAGACATATGATTATGTTGAAGAAGCTATTACTAGTATGGGTTTGAAGCTTGTTTCACCTAAAGAACATGCCGCGCCAATTATACTTACTATTGTATTAAGCGAAGATCATTCTTCTAAAGTAGTAGGCGATGCATTAGCATTACAAGGATACATCGTTCATTATGAGTCATCCTATTTACAAAAGAATAATTGGATTCAAATTGCATGTTTAAATCATTATAAAGAACGCGATATGAAGAGGATGTTAAATTGTTTACAAATGTGTGTATTATAGAGTGGAATACATATATAAAGGCTTTTTCTTAATATAGATGGTTTCGTATAAAGGAGCTGCGACTTACGAAAACTTAGGAATAGATCATTGGAAGAGGTGTTAGTATGATAACTAAAAAACTACCATTACATATAGACGATATTAAAAAAGCTCAAAACATTCTAGATAGAAATGCTCGTAAAACGCCATTAGTAAAATCTTTTTATTTGACTAGTAAAACGGGCGGAGAAATTCACTTGAAATTAGAAAATATGCAATTAACAGGTTCTTTTAAATTCCGTGGTGCATTTAATAAAATGTCGCAGCTCACGGATCAAGAAAAAGAAAGAGGTGTAATTGCATGTTCAGCAGGTAATCATGCGCAAGGAGTTGCATTATCAGCGCATTTACTTGGTATTAAGAGTAAAATTGTTATGCCAATTTCTGCACCTCAGGCGAAAGTGGAAGCAACTAAAGGATATGGATCTGAAGTGATTTTACATGGTGAAACCTTTGATGATGCAAAGGTAAAATGTGAAGAAATTATAAGGGAAACAGGTGAGACATACTTACATCCATATGATGATGTAGAGGTAATGGCTGGGCAAGGTACAATTGGATTAGACATTCTGGATGATATGTGGGATGTTGATACTGTCATTGTACCAATCGGTGGAGGCGGAATTATTTCTGGTATTTCTGTAGCATTAAAATCTTTTAATCCATCCATTAATATAATTGGTGTCCAAGCAGATAATGTTCATGGAATGAAGGCATCTTACGATAAAGGAGCAATCGTAGAACATTATGAGGCGCCTACTATTGCAGATGGTTGCGCAGTTAAAATACCAGGGGAATTAACATTTGAAATTGTAAAAGAATTAGTAGATGATATTGTAACTGTATCAGAAAAAGAGCTGGAAGTAGCGATGAAAGATTTATTACAACGTGGGAAAGCTGTTGTAGAAGGTGCGGGTGCATTAGCGACTGCTGCACTGCTTGCAGGGAAAGTTGATAGCTATATAAAAGGAAAAAAAGTAGTAGCGGTTATATCTGGTGGGAACGTGGACTTACAGCGCATATCAAGTGTATGTGAGCACTTTTTTGTCGCTAATGAAGTGAAATAGTTTTATAAAAGAAGAGCTAAGAGAAATGATCTTAGCTCTTACTTTTTGTCTACCGTTTACTGTAAGTAGCAATAAGTTTGCAGAATTTGCTGTTTAATGAATTGTTTTATTTAAGCGTCTATTTTTACACATATCTTTAATGTTACAATAATTATTTCAATATTGTCGAAACATAAGCAGAAATTTAATATAATAGTTTTAATGTGCTAATGAGCGGTGAGGAGGGCAGGTCATGAATAAAGAAGAACAGGTCATGAACGGTTTCAGGGAATTATATAATAAGCTGGTTTGGCTTAATAAAGATAAGATGGAAGAAGGTCTTAAAGGTTTTAAGTCTTCTGAAGTTCACTGCATTGAATATATTGAAAACAATGCAGATTCTAACGTGACACAACTCGCAGAGGCTTTTTATGTGACTCGCGGTGCTATAAGTAGAATGACTAAGAAGCTCATACAAAAAGGCCTTATTGAAAGCTACCAAAAGTCAGAAAATAAGAAAGAAATTTATTTTAGGCTTACGGAAGAAGGGAAAGAAATTTATAAAATCCATGAAGATCTGCACAAAGAGTTTCAAGAGCGGGATAAAGCTGTATTTGAGCAAGTAACTGAAGAAGAATTCGACAGTATAATTCGTTTCGTGGAAAAGTATAGTAGACATTTGGATGCAGAAATAAAGAAACAAGGTGTACATATTAAATCGTAATACATTTTAATAATGAAATGGCAGCCTTACTCTTAATGAGAATAGGCTGCTTTTTTATTATTTTATTTTTGTTGACTAATCAACAAAGTGGGGTTATTATTTTGTTGACAAAGAAACAAAATATTTTAAGGAGAGAAGTTAAATGTCTATATTTAGATCACAAAATGAAAGGGAAACTGAAAAAAGCATAGATAAACATGCTTTACTATTCGGACTTATTTCTGTATTTCTTTGTGGTATAGGTTTCAGTATCATCATGCCTGTAGTTCCATTCTTAGTACAGCCATATATAAGTAATCCAGAAGAACAAGCATTAGTTGTTACACTACTAACTTCCGTATATGCGGCTTGCGTGTTTTTAGCTGCCCCAGTACTCGGAGCTTTAAGCGATAAATATGGGCGTCGTCCATTATTTTTAATATGCTTATTTGGTTCTGCAATTGGGTACTTAGTTTTTGGTATAGGAGGAGCTTTATGGGTACTGTTTGCTGGACGCATAATAGAAGGAATAACAGGCGGGAGCATAAGTACTATCTTCGCATATTTTGCAGACATCATCCCTCCAGAGCAGAGAACGAAATACTTTGGATGGGTGAGTGCAGTTGTAGGTGCGGGAACCATCATTGGCCCAACCCTTGGAGGATTACTTGCTAAGTTTGGTGCTACTGTACCTTTGTATTTTGGAGCAATCATAACTTTATTAAATGTTGTATATGGGATGAAATATATGCCAGAGAGCCTTGACACACATAATAGATTGAAAGAGATTACTTTTGTAAGGTTGAATCCTTTTGCACAGCTAGCAAACATACTTTCTATGAAAAATTTAAAATGGTTACTTGTCTCAGCGTTTTTACTTTGGATACCTAACGGATCTTTACAAGCAATTTTCACGCAATTTACAATGGATACTTTCAGTTGGAAACCTGCATTAATCGGACTTATGTTTTCAATTTTGGGCTTTCAAGACATTGTTTCACAAAGTTTTATCATGCCAAAGCTTTTAATCAAGCTTAGTGATAAACAAATAGCAATTCTTGGGATGTTTTCGGAGATTATAGGATACAGTTTTATTGCAGCATCAGCTTTATTTTCACTCTCTTCACTACTTATCGTTGGAATGCTAATGTTTGGTTTTGGGGATTCAATTTTCGGGCCTTCATTCAACGGGATGCTTTCAAAGTCTGTCAGTTCTAATGAACAAGGAAGGATTCAAG
Organism: Bacillus sp. 22475; assembly: GCF_052044835.1. Lineage (NCBI taxonomy): Bacteria > Bacillati > Bacillota > Bacilli > Caryophanales > Bacillaceae > Bacillus > Bacillus sp. 22475. Next base: position 152,982 of record NZ_JBQENW010000008.1, read on the forward strand.
GTGGTAGCCAATCTATTCAAGCTTTAGCAAGAATGATTGGTCCTATTATTGGAGGGAAAATCTATGTATCGCTTGGTCATGCCGCACCGGCTTTTATGGGTATGATCCTTATAGCAGTGGCAATAGCAGTTTTGTATAAGGGGACGCATGCAACTGTATAAACTATCTGCACTATTATTGTTTTGATTCCTCTACAGAAATCAACTGCATAACAGATAAATATAAGAATAAATAATAGGGTGTCAGAACTTAGGAACAAGTGCTGACACTCTATTTGTTTACGGTTTGAGCGCTAAGAGAAATGCTTTTGCTTTTTAGGAATTTATTCTGCAATGCTCTCATGGTGAAGGTTAATATTCAATGAGGTGGATAGAGATATCATTAATTACAATTAGCTTTATTTGAAAGTAAAAAGGTAGATAAATGACTGTTAGTTTAATTATGCTTGTGCTGAAGTAAATAATGACTCCATTTTTACCTTGCTCTTCTCTCGAATTTCCGCATCTGCATGGCGCATCACATATTTATGCGCTACAGCAATTGCTAAAACATCATCTAATAAGCCAATCCCAATAATAGCAGCTATATCTGGAATGAAATCGATTGTTAATACGTAATAAGATAAAGCAGCTAATATTACGAATTTCGCTTTAGTAGGTAAGTCTTTCTTTTTCATCGTGTAGAATAAAATAATACTTTCATATACGCTGGATTTACCGAGGTTTACAGAGCTTTTTTTGAACTTTTTCCAAAGTGTCTGTTTCTCCATAAAAACACTCCTTTTACAAAAACATAGATTTTTTAAAAGGATGGACAAAGAAGTGAGAGATTAATCAATTTTATTGTTTTTCTTATTATATATTTCCATAAAAATAGGGGATTACCTGTTCAAAATAATATAATGTTTGTTATGCAATGATTCACATTGTTTTATTACATAGTATGTAAGTAGTATTTGTTAAATCAAACAACTTGCAAACGTTATCTATCTAAAGATGATTTCACCAAAGGTTTTAATTACTTCTAAAAGGATAGGGATTGTACGTCTTATCAGTGAATCGCTGCGATATAAGGTACATAATAGTAAAGGTATATTACTGCAAATGAAGCTTATTCATGTAACGTGACATTTTTTTACAATTAATAAACTAGCAACCTTGTTCTTTTTATATCCTTCACCTGTAAATTTTTCACTACTATATTATTGACGTACAATAAATGGGTAAATGTTTCTAAAAGGTTTTCTAAAAACACAAAATTCTCAAATTGATACGAAAATGCTATAAAAAATAATAAATATATCTAATGCACTATTAGATTTTTTCCATATTATAGTATTAAGAATTGTATAAGGAGGTGGAAAAAGAATGGACGAGCGTGTACAACCTCAACTTTCACCGCCATGGATCACATATTTTAATGAACTTAGAAATTCGGTAGGAGCTGATCCAACTGTAACAGTAGGTCCGCTAATACCGACTGATGGAAATTTTATTATTTTAGTACAAACTACGGATTTTGAAAAAGCGATTGCATTAGCTACACTTCTTAAACCTACAGTGCAATTTGGCAATGTAAATGTAACTATTGTTGTTAGTGTTATTGGGGATGGAATTGTAAACCAAATTCCTTGTCCTTTAGACGCTTTTGAAATTGCACACCTTTTTCAAGTAGCTTTAGAAAGCAACTTGTATTTTGAGCAAGTTGTTGTGCAGCCGCAGTTCCCAGGTGGAGCGAATGTTGTTTTTCCGGTTTTTGCTGCAAAAGTGATTCAGTTTTTTAATGATGATATTTCTAATCTATGCCAAACTTTCACAGAAGTCGCTGCAAAAGTTTTTCGTGATGTAATGAAAGATGCTATATGCGGTATACCAATTTTATACTCGACAAGTTGTAGTACAAGCACTGAAAATGTATAATTTATTGATGAAGAAACTTTTCAAAATAAAGAAATACAACTAAATTTGTTTTATTAATTTAAAAGAGACATTTCTAATTTAAGGAGATGTCTCTTTTATTACATATGAAAATACGGTTTTCAAAAAAATAAACTATCTATCTGAAAAAGAATAATCAGAATAAGTAGTTTGGGTGTTTTGTTCTATATCTCGTTTTGGGGGATTCACTTCATTTGTATATTTCAGCTGGAAAAAAGAGGGTATTTACAATATCGAAAACTATTTATATTAGATAAATAATGGTAAATTTATATTTTAGGAAGAAAATTCAATAGGTGAAATATTTGTAAACAGCAAAAGCACCCACTCAAGGGCGCTTTTATCACTTATAGATAATATATTATACTTCCAATTAATATGGTATTTAAGAAAAGAGTATTAGGATAATTTAATTAGATTAATCGATGCTGCAAGTTTTCGACCATCACAAGTGTCTATAATTTCATCTAATACATTTCTCAATTGAACAGTAGCATTGGCTGGGATGAATACAATAGATCCACCAGAAACAGTGGCACAACCATTGCGATCGGCTTCGTAATCAGAAACCCCAAATCGCGTTTGATTGTTGGGAACTTCCACCCCGTTTATGAATAACCCCAAATCCCTGTCACCGCCAGGAGTATCGGGATTATAATTCACGCTTACATAGTAATCAATATAGTATGAACCAGCTTGAGTAACATGGATAGTCACTCCATCAGAGTCAAGATTTACTCCACCAGCTGTCTGCCCAGTAGCATTCCAAGGCATAGGTTGATTCCTGACCAATGTAATAAAGTTAGTCTGATAAAAATTCCCGAAAGCCGGTGAAAATACACTTGTTGCGCTCTCAATAACAATCTTTTGTACACAATTTTTGCATTCTTTATGACAACTACAGTTACAAAGTCTATGTCCACACTTCTTACAACGTTCAGACAAAAAAACATCTCCCATCCTATCAATTAGCTAATAGCTATTAGTAGGATATTCATTTTTTTAATAATACGAAACGGATACTTGTCCAATAAGGGTTAAATTCATTTATAAAAAGGATCAGCTTAGGTTAAGAGTGAAAACCCTGTATATGATTTTACAAACGAACTTGCTAACACATATGAGAAATAGATATAAAATATAATATACCACATTTAAAAATAGAATTAACCAATAAAAAACATTAAAACAAATACTGATAAAAATTTTTTAATATGTATAGTAAAATGTATGTGGACGAAGTGGTTATTATTAAATATTGAATAGGCGGTATGGGGGAAGAAAAATGAAAATAATAGAACTACCAATTGAATTCGAATTTAATGGGCAAAAACAATGTATTTATCCAAGTTTAATTATAGTACATAATGAATTAACGTTAGTCGATACAGGATATCCAAGCTTTTTACCTTTAATTGAAAATGCAATATTAAAACATGGATATGAGATGAAAAACTTAAAGAATATAATTATTACCCATTATGATGATGATCATCTAGGGGCTTTATATGATTTCAAATTGAAATATCCTCAAATTAATATTATTGCTAGTGAAATTGAATCTAACTATATTAGTGGTGATATAAAATCAGAGAGGTTGGCTCAAGCTGAAAAAATGCTAGAACGTATGCCAAATGAAGAAAAAGAATTTGGTAAATGGTTTATACAACAGTTAAAAAATATAAAACATATTTCCGTCGATGAAAAAGTACATGATGGTCAAATGATTTTGAATAATGAATGTCAAATAGTAGCGACGCCAGGACATACTTCGGGGCATATTTCATTATATTTTCCGAATTTAGACTGTGTAATTACAGGAGACGCAGCGGTTCAAGAGAATCGAGAGTTAGTTATAGCTAATCCGAATTTTTGTTTAGATATAGAAAAAGCGAAAGAGTCATTAAATAAGATTAAAAGTCTTAAAGCAGCGCAGTATTATTGCTATCATGGAGGAAAGCTTACTTTATAAAATAATGAAAACCGGTCTTTCCTAAATCGAAAAGATCGGTTTTTTAGTTCATATATTTTGCGATTTCAACCAAATTAGTAACATTATATTTCGGTAAAATTGAAATATATATATAAAGAAGAATATATATAATTTGAGCAAGAGTATAGGGGGGAGAAGATGGGTTCGTTATTTGATGTAATAGCAAATGTTATTTTGTTTTATCCTCGAAATGACATGAAATTGAAACACCATATCGCAAAATTAAGTGAATTAGAGTGGTTTCGAAATCTACATGAAGATCCGAAGTATACAGGTTTAATTTGGAGTAATAGAAAAATTAAGAAGTTCATTTTGTCTTCTACTAACATGGAAGCATTAATAAAATCTGAGAAAAAGCAAAAAGAATTTGTTCATCTAGTACAGGATGAATATAAAAAAAGAAGATAAGAATTTTTTTATTTTTCATATTTGGCGAAACAAATGGTACAATGAAAGCTAATGTGAAAAATAAGGAAAAGAAGTGGTCTATTTGAAAAACTTTTTAGAATTAGGAATTAGTGAAACTTTTAATCATACATTACGTGAAAATGGAATTACAGAAGCAACACCAATTCAAGAGAAGGCAATTCCAGTTATTATGTCAGGTAAAGATATTATTGGGCAGGCGAAAACAGGGACGGGTAAAACGTTAGCATTCGTGTTACCGATTTTAGAAAAAATCGATCCGGAGTCTAGTGATGTTCAGGCTTTAATTGTTGCACCAACAAGGGAACTAGCTCTGCAAATTACAACTGAAATTAAAAAAATGCTTGTTCAAAGAGAAGATATTAATGTACTAGCTATTTATGGTGGGCAAGATGTAGCACAGCAATTGAGAAAATTAAAAGGTAATACACATATTGTTGTTGCAACACCAGGACGATTATTAGATCATATACGACGTGAAACAATTGATTTAAGTAATCTTTCAACGATTGTACTAGATGAAGCGGATCAAATGCTTTATTTCGGTTTCTTATATGATATTGAAGATATTTTAGATGAGACACCTGGTAGTAAACAAACGATGTTATTCTCAGCAACGATGCCAAAAGATATTAAAAAATTGGCGAAGCGTTATATGGATGAGCCGCAAATGATTCAAGTACAAAGTGAAGAAGTAACAGTAGATACAATTGAGCAGCGTGTCATTGAGACAACAGATCGTGCAAAGCCAGATGCACTTCGTTTTGTGATGGATCGTGATCAGCCATTTTTAGCAGTTATTTTCTGTCGTACAAAGGTTAGAGCAAGTAAGCTTTATGATAATTTAAAAGGACTAGGTTATAATTGTGCTGAACTTCATGGTGATATACCTCAAGCGAAACGTGAAAGAGTTATGAAGAGTTTCCGCGAAGCTAAAATTCAGTACTTAATCGCAACGGATGTAGCAGCTCGTGGACTTGATGTAGATGGTGTAACGCACGTATTTAACTTTGATATCCCTGAAGATGTAGAAAGTTATATTCACCGCATTGGCCGAACAGGACGTGCAGGTGGATCAGGTCTTGCAATTACGTTCGTTGCAGCGAAAGATGAAAAACATTTAGAAGAAATTGAAAAAACGCATGGTGCACCAATACAAAGAGAAATAATCGAACAACCGAAGATAAAACGTGTAGATGAAAATGGAAAACCGGTACCAAAGCCGGCTCCAAAGAAATCAGGTCAAAATCGTCAAAGAGATAGCCGCGAAGGTTCAAGAAGTGAATCAAGACGTGATTCGAGAAATAGCTCGAGAAGTGATTCAAGAAATAGTTCGAGATATAGTTCTAGAAATGAAAATAACCGATCATTTAATAAGCCAAGTAATAAAAAAGGTAGTACAAAGCAAGGTCAGCAAAGACGTGGCCGTTAAATAGTTATAATTGTAAAAGAGTCGCAAAATATTGTGGCTCTTTTTTTGTTTGTATACAACAAGGAAGATGGCAAGAAAAAAACAAAAATTTCATTCACCGCATTTGAAATTTATAAAGGAAATTTTATAGTCCAAAACCAGTAGAGCAAGGGTATTACTACCATGTCGCAATTCAAGAACAAGTGCAACTTATGCATGAAAAATATTTAAGCGGAAAAATCGAGAGAAAGCAATTTGTAACATATTCAAACGGTACGGGAATGTTATGCAGTAGCAAAAGAGAACGGAACTTATTATGTCTATTATTTCGGCAGAACACTTTGGTTGAAAGAAAAGGTATTAAAGTGAGCGAGTATTTTCATTACACGTTCCGCAATTATCGAAAGGGGACAAGAGAAGTTTATGAAGAATTTAACTCGTATTGGGGTACGATCGTTGGAAACTGGAAAAATAATTTGTTCTTTTTGTTCGATGGGGAACTCAAGAGGCACAACTGCCATCCTTATTAGTAAATTGCTTACTATGATGATGAAGGTAATGAAGAATGAAGTTACCAGAAGGGACAGCATGCGAAATAAGAAAAAAGGACTAGCAGTCGTACCTGCCGTCCTTTAATAGGAGAAAAAGTAATCTTGTTTAGAACTACGCATAAACAGAAAATCTGCTTGTAATTAGTTTTACCCTAAATATACGTGTCTATACAAAAAAGGGATAAGTAAAAAATACTTATCCCCGGAAGGGAAATCCCAAGCACCAAAATGGCTCGTATTGGTCTGCAGGTTCAAAAGTAGTATATGTAAAACGAAAAATCTCATACAAAAAGCAGACAACGATTTTGGTTGTCTGCCAGTGAGTTCAATGAGTTAGCTAATTGTGATAATTTGCATCCCCATTGCGAGAAGAGTGAAGCTGCTAGTTCAAACAGCTTGTTGGTATTATTTTCGATTTCTTAAAAAATATACAGAGAAAGCAGATAAGTGAAGAACCTACCTGCTTTTGCTGTAACAAAAGAAAGAGGTATTAGCCGTGGAAACGGCGGCTTGAAAATAGTATGTATTTTTATTTGAAAAATATTCAAGAGGTGAAGAAACATGGAATGTTTAAAAGGTGTTTGTGAAATTAATCAGCTAATTAGTAAAACAAAATAGTTATTTGGGAGAAAGGGAAAATGAATATGAGATGAATTGAAGCTGTTGAAGAATTATTTGAAGTGATGAAAGAATACTTTTGGAAGGGAACATCTTTAAAGGGTGAAGCTAATGATTTTAATATTGTATCTTGGCTAATTGAAGAAGCGATCCGTAAAACAAAATAAAGATTTCATTTTGTAGCAATGGGGAATAGATATGTGTACTTATTGGGGGAAAGTAGATAGGGCAAGAACCGGAACAAAATAAAAGAGCGGCTAGCAAAAGCTAACTGCTCAATACAAGGAGATACAGAGAAGACTACTTTAAATGAATGTTGGCATACAGCCTACATTCAGTATTGACCGAATATTTATTTTAAATTCAATTTATTTAAAGTAAACATCCCAACAGATAAAATGGTTGCGCCTGCTACAGAACCTAGCCAGTCTCTCCAGCCTAATGTATTTAAAGATGCATCTGTTAAATCCGTAATTAAGAAGATAGCAAACATTAATACACCAAATGCTAAGCATCCCCAAAATGTTTGCGAATATTTAATCATCTTCTTTCGGAAGTTGCTCATATAAATCACCCTTATTAATAATTTATATTTTTATAAATAAATTATCGCATGTGCGAAAATTAAAAGTGCGAAATATGCAATATTACATATTGGAACTCAACAAAATACTCCATTGATAAATACATAGATTGAACGGAGGGGGAACCGTATCGTATGAATCAAATGTCATTTTTTGAAGTCATCGATGTAAAGGAGATGCGCTGACTGGTGGTGAAGGAGCTGAAAAACTACAAAGTATTGTGCGTCTGGATGAAGAATCGAGAAAAATAGGATCAAGCGGAGGGCATCGTTCTTTTCCTAAAATGAAAGGTGACGATAAGAAAAATGAGATACGTTTTAAACAAATTGAGCGGACATTAAAAAATAAAAATTTATAAAGGAAATAGAAAGTGGGATGTTGTATATACAATAATAGGAAACTTTTTACTAACTATACATATAATTTTAATAGACCGACAGTCGGTCTAGTGGGAAGGAGAACTTGAATGCGAATTGTAAAGGAGTATGAGGAGCGTAGAAAGGAAATTTTAGAAACAGCTGAGCGTTTGTTTCTTACGAAAGGTTATACGAAAACAACCGTGAATGACATTTTAAAAGAAATTGGTATAGCAAAGGGGACGCTTTATCATTATTTTAAGTCGAAGGAGGAAGTAATGGATGAAATCATTATGAGGATTATTAAAGAGGATGTCACTAAGGCGAAAAGGATTGTCTCCAATCCCGATATTCCAGTTTTAGATAAGTTATTTAAAATTTTAATGGAACAATCACCAAAATCAGGAGATGTAAAAGAAAAAATGATTGAACAATTCCATCAACCAAATAATGCAGAAATGCATCAGAAAAGTTTAGTGCAATCCATTATACATTTATCTCCTGTATTAACGGAAGTTTTAGAGCAAGGAATAGAAGAAGGCATATTTTCTACCTCGTACCCACAAGAAACGATTGAACTGTTAATTTCCTCAGCGCAAGTCATATTTGATGATGGTTTATTCCAGTGGAAACCTGAAGAAATGATAAACAGAGCTAAAGCTTATATCAAAATGATGGAAGCATCTGTCGGAGCGAAAGAGGGATCTTTTGATTATATGATGGAGGTTTTAATTAAACAGAAATAGTGATTTTCTGTTTGAGTATTATCGACCGGCAGTCGGTCTAGGTTAAATGAAGGATGTGACGAGGATGCCAGCAAGTATTCAATCTTCCTTGAAAGATTTTCACTTAATGGTAAGTGGTCAAATTATTACTATTTTAGGTTCAACACTATTACGTTTTGCTCTCTCACTATATGTGCTAGATATAACAGGGCGTGCAGATATATTCGCAGGGTTATATGCAGTAACGAGTATTCCGTTTCTGCTAGCACCTCTTGGCGGAGCAATAGCAGATCGTTTCAACCGCCGTAATGTAATGGTCATTTTTGATTTTATAAACGCTGCTATTGTATTAAGTTTTATAGTTTTGTTATTAACTGAATCGGTATCTATTTTATTGATTGGAACAATTATGTTTTTACTAGCAGTCGTTAGTGCAATGTATTCACCAGTTGTAATGGCGAGTATTCCGCAATTAGTTCCAGAGAAAAAGTTAGAACAAGCAAACGGTATCGTAAATGGTGTGCAAGCATTATCTAATATAGTTGCACCTGTACTAGGAGGAATATTATACGGCATAATTGGTTTGAAAATGCTCGTAATAATAAGTTGTCTCGCTTTCTTTTTATCTGCAATTTTAGAAATGTTTATTACAATACCATTTATAAAAAGAATACAGGAAGGCCATATCGTACCGATAATTGTAAAAGATATGAAAGAAGGTTTTCTTTATGTTTTAAAGCAACCTTTTATTTTGAAGGCTATGTTACTTGCAGCTTTACTAAACTTAATTTTGACACCGTTATTTGTTGTTGGAGGACCTATTATGTTACGAGTAACTATGCAGAGTAGCGATACGATGTATGGAATTGGAATGGGGTTAATTGATTTTGCTACCATATTAGGTGCATTGTCAATCGGTTTCTTTGCTAAAAAGTTACAGACGAAAACATTATATAATTGGATGCTTATCATAGCTTTATTAGTAATACCAGTGGCACTATCAGTTACACCGTTTATTCTTAATTTAGGATACTATCCACCATTTATCCTCTTTATACTTTCTTTTCTTTTAATCGCAATGATTATGACAATTGTATCCATCTATGTGATTACTGTAGTCCAAAAGAAAACACCAAATGAAAATCTAGGAAAAGTAATGGCAATTATAACAGCGGTATCTCAATGTATGGCACCAATTGGGCAAGTCGTATATGGTTTTATGTTTGAAGGATTCAGTACGAAAATTTATTTACCTATATTAGCTATTAGTTTCATAATGATAATAATAGCGGTGGTGACGAAGAAAATATTATCGAATGAAGGGAACTAGCTTCATATGCTTAGAGTATTAGCGAAACCCAACTTTAATCAATTCTTCATCATTTACTTCAATTACGAATCTATATTCTTTGTCTAATAGCCAGTAATAAAAACTGACTGCATCAACGTCAACTAGTGATTGGAATACTTTATCAAGATTTGTACTTACTACAGGGATTTCATAGTTATCCCATATTATAAAAATCTGTTCATCAAAATCTAGTTGGTTTGCTCTAATAAGGGAAATTAGTTGTTCTTTGTTCGAAGCTATGAATTGATTATCTATCTGTTCCCAATCTATTCTTCCAGAGACAGTTATAGGAAATAAATTCATTAAAATAGTAGCAATCTGCTGGCTTTTTTCTTGGGGGAAAATGACAGTTTCGTTTCCTAGGGATTCAAGGCATTCATTAAACAAAGGGTTTGTATCATTTCTGTTTTTTGTTTTCAGTGCTCTTAACTTTTGTCGCAATTTCCATTGTCTTGACGATCTATCATCCATTTTTAACATTCCTTATACAATTATTTAAGAATGAGTATGGCATATAAGGGAAGTCTTTATGAAAAGGAACTTTTTAAATATAAATTAAACAAAAGCGTTATTTGAAAAAAGGGCCTTTTACGGAAAGATAAGAAGCCATCAAAAAATATAACAACATAAAAATTTTATATTATGTATATACAATTTGAAAAGTTGGTGGAAATAATAAATTGTATAAAATTCTTATAAAAAAAGCCCTAGGATTAGGGGATCTAGGGCTTCCTCTGTTGGTATATCTCACACGACATTAAAAAAGAAAAGAACTTAATGAAGATAACACATGAATGTTTCGTAAATGTATCAAAAAAGTGAACAAAAGCGTTATTTTAAGGACCATGATATATCATCAAGGGCTTTATAAATATAACTATACATTCGGTAAAAGAGATATTTTGGATTGTATTTTTGTTTCCAGTTCATAATAATCACCTCTCATACAAATAGTTTAATTATATTATAAGGTTATTAAAGAGAATGTTAAGAAAACTTGATATGAATTAAGGTGAATTTAAACAAACTAGTAATTGTAATTAAAAAGCAGTTAGCTTTTGCTAGCTGCTTCACTCACTGGGAGTTTTTTTATGTAATTTAGATAAAGAAACTAGCCATTAAAAATATTGCTCCTATCAAAATTAGAGAATCAACTAAAATCAAGAACTGTTTTTTCTGTGGCTTTTGAAATTCCTTTATTAATCTAAAAACTGCACTTATTCCGAAACAGATGTATAACAAAATCATTATTATTTTTAGTATTACTAACACTCCTAATATATTAATTAAGAATTGGATAATATATCCATGTGAGTTTTTAATAAAACCCTTATTTAAATAGAAAATGCCAGCTGAAATGTCAAGGGTGTATCAGCTGGCACTGAAATAGATATTAAATTTTAATATTAGGTTTTTTAGTTCGTACTTTTGTTCTTATTTCTAGAAGAGATTGTACCAAATATTGCTCCGGACATTGCTCCGATCAAAGTCATAAAAATTGCACTCCATACTGCAAATGACATAATTACACCTCCTAATAATAAAATGCCGCAACTATATTTTTATTATATGTGAATTTACGGATGTTAAGTGGGGGAAAAGTTAGAAAATTAAACAAAACCGTTAATTAAATTAAAAAAAGAGCCCCGCGATAATAGCTGCAAGGCTTCATAAGTTCGAGTTATGTCGTACTCACAAGGGATTTTAACATGAATGTTGTGGTAAACATACTGGTAAATGTATCTAATTTATTTAGAGCATTTATTTTAAACAAAAACACTATTTGATAAGTATATGTAAAAAAAGAGCGCCTTGTAAAGGCACTCTTTGCAAAGTCTTTTGTCTACTGTCGTGTTTTTATATTTACAATTCAGTAGCTTTGAAAGTTTGTTATTTTTAACAAAAATTTAATTTTATGGAAATGAAAACCCTAGTTTCCTAGGGTAATGGTATAACAGCCAAATATATTTTATTCTTTTATATCGTAACTTAATTTTACGTTAAAAACATCAGGTAAGTGTAACCAATTGCAGAAAATAAAAGAGCTGCCAGCAAAAGCTAACTGCTTGGTTCTCCAAGGGGAAAGGAGAAAGGTTAGGGATTTCATTAAATGAGTTTTGGCTATTGCCTATCTATATTATTAACGGAATATTGAGTTTTATTCACGAAGAACGATGTTTAACTTAATGCATAGCCAACAATCAAAGTTAGTGTTAAAAACACTGATAATACCAATGTTAGTAAGACTGTTGCTACACTTCTAAGCATCGCAATCCAATTATTCATCTTAGAAAATCCTATGATGGCAGCAAAAAAAGTTCCTATTGCTAAAACTAGTAATATAAACAAAGGGTGAATGTGTAATAAATCCGTGAAAAATTTGAATAGTTCAAGTGGAATTTCAAAATATAAACGGAATAGCCCAACGCAAACTAAAGAACAAATAAAGGACCATAGATTGATGTTATGCTTCATAGCTTTCTCCTATGTTATCAAAATAGTTTTACTTAATTTTAATGGAAAATAAAAGAAAAAGATAGCGGTTATAAATCAAAATGAATTTTTTAACAAAATAATCCTTTGAATAGAAAGTGAAGTTAGGAGAATAGCTAATTTAAAGAAAGGAAAAATTAGAAAAGCTATCGTGCGTCGTGCAAAGGCCGTAGAGAAATACCAAGTCGATAAAGTTTGGAGAGGTGTTTTTGTAAAAGCTGGAATAATAATGGTACTTGTAATTATGATTGCAGAAGTTGATCATAGATATGGATTTTATAAGGGAAGCAAGAAAGCTAAAAGTAGAGTAGGAGGTGTGTAATTTGAAAAAAATTTTAGAAGTAAAGCAATTAAATAAAAAATACTCAATAGATGGAAGTAGAAATTTCGAATTACTAAAAAATATAGCTTTAAAGATAAATGAAGCAGAGTGTGTATCGTTCATGAGAGCTTCTGGCTCAGGGAAATCGACGTTATTATATTATATTAGTGGAATGGATCAAATGTCATCAGGAAGTGTGAAAGTGAATAGTAAAGAAATATCATGTATGAAAGAAGAGGCGTTAGCAAAAATATCCCTTAACGAAATCGGCTTTATTTTTCAGCAAAGTAACCTTCTTAAGTGACTCATGTTGTATAGGTAGCAGCGAAAACAGAAAGAGTTCTTTTTTTGGCAGACGGAGAAATTGTTAGTGAAATACGGATGGGTAAATATGAACATGATTATTTGAAAGTACGAGAAGAGAAGTTGTTAAAATGGTTAGCTATACTTGGATTTTAAAGGAAAAAACTCCTATTGAATGTAGGAGTTTTTTCTTTGTTTGAAAGTTCAAAAAGATATATAATAATTTTCTGACTATTAAAATGTGGAGGGTAAAAATGAAAACTGAAACGTTACACACACAAGAAGATATTTTAAAAATGCTTGATTCATTATTAAGACCTGCTGAACCATTTTGGAATGAGTTTTATGAGAATAGAGAAAAGGATGTTCCGTTTTTTGAAAATGTTCCAGATGAGAATCTAGTTTCTTATATACAAAAAGAGAGAGTTTTAAAAGGGAAAGTATTAGAACTTGGATGTGGTCCGGGTAGAAATGCAATTTATCTAGCGAATGAAGGATTTGATGTAACAGCAGTGGATTTATCTGTAGAAGGCATTAACTGGGCAAAAGAGAGGGCATTGGCAAAAGGGGTAGAAATTCATTTTATTTGTGATTCAATTTTTAATTTAGAGGTTCAAAACGAATTTGATTTTGTATATGATTCGGGCTGTTTGCATCACATTCCACCGCATAGAAGAATAAATTATGTGGATTTAATTAAAAACTCATTAAAATCGGGTGGTTATTTCGGATTAACATGTTTTGCAGCAGGCGATTTAGATGAGCGAAATGGATCAGAAATAACAGATTGGGACGTATATAGAGAATGGAGTCTACAAGGTGGTCTTGCATACTCGGAAGAAAAGTTAAGAGAGATATTTAAAGAATTTGAGGTAATTGAGATTAGAAGGATGAAACAAATGAAACAACCGAAAGAAATGTTTGGAGAATCATTTCTTTGGACAGCATTATTTAAGAAGAAATAATAAAGTAGATAATTGACAAACTCATCGTTTTTATAGACAATATATTCATAGGAATATACGTTCTGTTTTTGAGTGACGTATGTTTTACATAACAAGGGGCTGTCTCCATATGAGTAACGCAAATCAAAAAATTACTACGTTTTTAATGTTTGAGGGCAAAGCTGAGGAAGCGATGAATTTTTATACGTCGCTATTTGATCAATCAGAAATTGTAAGTATTTCTCGCTACGATGAAAATGGACCTGGTAAAGAGGGAACTGTAATTCATGCAACTTTTACGCTAAATGGCCAAGAGTTTATGTGTATTGATAGTTATGTAAATCATAATTTTACATTCACTCCAGCTATGTCTCTTTATGTAACTTGTGAGACAGAAGAAGAAATTGAAACGGTCTTTCATAAACTAGCGCAGGATGGAGCAATTCTTATGCCTTTAGGTTCTTATCCGTTTAGTAAAAAGTTTGGCTGGTTAAATGATAAGTATGGTGTATCTTGGCAGTTAACTCTTGCTGAATAAAAAAGAAAAAGCGTAACTTATTTGTTTAATCGATTTAGTTAAAAGCTTGAAAAATTAAATAACATAAAAAAGCGTTCCAACTGTCAACAGGTTTGGAATGCTTTTTTTATGTGGAAGTGAGTTGTTTAAAAGTTAACAATTCTATGATTAGTTTAAATGAATGGAATAGATGTGTAATTTTTTGTCTTTTTAGAATTTTTTTAGTAATTTTTGCATTTATCTGTTAATGTAAATATAGACAACTATGTATGAACTATTAGGCAGGTTAATAGAAAAAGGAAAGCATTAAGCTTACACATTGAATGCAACTAGATCGTTAGGAGGACTAATCGCAATGGATACTACACAACAAAACAGTAATGCATGGGATAAGAAGGTTGAAGAAGGTTCTAGATACACGCAGCCTGTAAGTAGCGAGGTTATTGAGAAAAGCAAATCAGGTGAATGGGAGATTACAGTCACTACGGAAAAATCAGTTCCTAGAAAGTGGTTTCCAAAGTCATTAGATGGATTAAAGATACTTTGCTTAGCATCAGGTGGCGGACAACAAGCACCTGTTCTAGCTGCTGCTGGAGCAGATGTAACAGTTACTGATATATCTAAGAAGCAATTGGAACAAGATGAAAAGGTAGCAAAACGGGATGGTTTGACTTTAAAAACCGTACAAGGAGATATGTCAGACCTTGGTGACTTTGAGGATGAATATTTTGATATTGTTGTAAATCCTGTCTCTAACTTGTTTGTAAAAGATGTTCATCTTGTATGGAATGAAGTTTCTAGGGTTTTAAAGAATAAAGGTATTCTTATTGCTGGATTTACAAATCCGTTACTATGGATTTTTGATGATAACCAAGAACAAAAAGGTATTCTTGATGTTAAACATTCAATTCCTTCATCAACATTGGATTATTTACCAGAGGATGAAGTTCAAGATTACATCGATTCAAATCAAACAATAGAATATGCGCATACTTTAGAAGACCAAGTCCAAGGCCAAGTTGAAGCTGGTTTTGTTATAACAGGTTTTTTTGAGGATGATTTTGGTGGAACAAGGATATTAGATAAGCATATTAAAACATTTATTGCGACAAAAGCTATAAAGTTAAAGATGGATTAAGAATTTTTGCTTGTCGCACGGGGCGTTAGTCGAAGAAGGCTCTTAAAATAGAAAAGGATGGCGCTTGCCATCCTCCTTCTTATGTATTCTGAGTGGCGAAACTATTCTCAAAACAAGTTTTACACTACCAATCGTATAATTAGGTTATGCTTTTATATTAAGAATTTTGCTGACCGAATTTTTTCCCGAGTTTAGCTAACAATTCAGGCTGATCTCCTTGGCTCATTATAACTTCAATAAAGATAAGTTGATTCTTATTAAAAGTTATATTTGTTAAGACTTCTGCTAATTCTGTTTCATTCTCAACTTTAAATGTTAGACTTTTTTCTTCTGATCCGAATATGCTCGATAAGTTAGTATAATCCCACATCTGTATGTCATTATAAGGTTGGTTTTGGCCGTGAATCGCACGTTCAACAGTGTATCCGTTGTTATTGATTAAAAATATAATCGGTTTTAAATTATGACATAGTATAGTCGATAACTCTTGGACAGTTACTTGGAAAGAACCATCACCAATAATTAAAATGTTGCGCCGTGATAAATTGGCGAGCTGTGTACCAAGTAGAGCGGGTAATGTATATCCGATTGATCCCCATAACGGTTGTCCTACATATGCAGTGTTATTAGGTAGAGGGATAGCAGCACTACCAAAGAAAGGTGTTCCTTGCTCTGCAATTAAGACGTCTTTTTCTTGTAAGAAATGGTACATTTGCTGCCAAAAACGTTTTTGAGTGACCATTTGTGCTTTTGGATTGAACTCTTCAGTAAAAGGTGATGATGCTGAAATAAATGGCTTAACGTCAAGAGTATCTTTATTATGATGCTCAATTGAATCACTTAAATGTTGTAAAACATCCTGCATTACAACTGGACCGTATTTTTTATCTATAATTTTCACAGTGTAGGGATGGATTTCTATAACTTGTTCTTTTGTAAAACCTTGTGTGAAGCCGCCTGTAATAGTATCAGTTAACTTCACACCAATACTAATAATACAATCAGATTCATCAATTCTTTTTCTCAAGTACGGAGAACTTACATCACCAGTATAAATCCCTATAAATTGAGGGTGTTTTTCTGGGAATATTCCTTTTCCCATACTTAACGTCGCGATGGGAAACCCAGTTTTTTCTACGAATTGATGTAAATGTTCTTTAGCGTGAAATCGATCTACTTCAAAATCAGCTAAAATTACAGGTTTTTTGGCACTATTTATTTTTGAAATGGCATGTAGAAGCATTTTATTTAATGCTTCTTTATTACTTAAAATAGGTTTATTTATAATAGGTTCTGTCGGTTTATTAATTGGTTTATTATACACATCAATCGGCAAATTAATATGAACCGGGCGTTTTTCATTCCAACATGCACGTAAAACACGGTCAATTTCCTCAGCAGCATGTTCAGCTGTTACATTTGTTTGTGTCACAGTGATTTCTCGATACATATTGGAAAAGTGATCGAACTTTCCATCTCCTAACGTATGATGGACGATTGCTCCATTTTCCATTACTTTTGTTGGTGGCGTACCCGTGATTTTTATAACTGGCACGTTTTCCGCATATGAGCCAGCAATACCGTTAATAGCGCTTAATTCTCCGACACCGAAAGTAGTAATAAGAGCAGCGATTCCTTTTATGCGAGCGTACCCATCTGCTGCATATGCAGCATTTAATTCATTACAATTGCCAATCCACTTTAAATTTTCATGTGCTACCACATCATCTAAAAAGGCAAGATTATAATCACCAGGAACCCCAAATATATGTTCAATTCCTAATTCGTGTAGTCTATCCAATAAATATGTACTTACAGTGTATTGTTTTTTCAAATGAATCAGCTCCTAATTATGCAATGAATGTTTCAATAGACTGAACAAGTTCTAATGCGTTGATTAAAATATTCATTACTAGATTGTGGTATAATTTACATACAGGGGGAAAGTAGATGACACAACATAAAGAAGAACAGATGAATGAGGCATTAGCATTATTTTATTTTGCATATAAAACATTTACTGAAAAGCCAGATGAAATTATAAAAGAATATGGCATTCAACGAGTACATCATCGAATTTTATTTTTTATCGCACGTTTTCCAGGGATAAGTGTAAATGAGTTATTATCACTATTAGAAATAAGTAAACAAGCTCTTCACGGACCGCTACGTCAACTTGTGGAAAAGGGCTTAATTGAGAGTAATGAAGCTATGCATGATCGACGTGTGAAACAGTTGACTTTAACAGAAAAAGGTACAGATTTAGAGAAAAAACTGAGTGATGTACAAAGACAACAAATGGGTGCTATTTTTTCAAAATTTGGTGAATCATGTGAGGACAATTGGCACCAAGTTATGAATGAAATGGCAAATAGCCGATCAGGTTTTGATGCTTGGGTATCAAAACGGGAAATACCAGTCGATCAAAAATAATGAAAAAACTTCTGTTTTTATCGTTTGAAAAAGAACAAATTTTATCCATACATTTGGCAACTATCGTTTGGTCATAGAGTGAATGGATAAAAAGATACATTACTAGATACTTTATACGTGTACGCAATGGAACAATAAAATTCACATTTCCGAAAGGGGAATTATAATGATAAAACTTGTACTTATTCGTCACGGACAAAGTTTATGGAATCTTGAAAATCGCTTTACTGGATGGACAGATGTTGATTTATCAGAGAACGGATTAAGTGAAGCGAGAGAAGCAGGAGCAATATTAAAGAAAAACGGATATACTTTTGATGTGGCTTATACATCTGTATTAAAACGCGCAATTCGGACGTTATGGATTGTACTTCATGAGATGGATCTTACTTGGGTCCCAATACATAAATCTTGGAAGCTAAATGAAAGGCATTATGGTGCATTGCAAGGGTTGAATAAAGATGAAACTGCTCAAAAATATGGTGAGGAGCAAGTTCATCTTTGGAGAAGAAGTGTTGATGTAAGACCACCGGCTCTTACTGAAGACGATTCTCGATATGAAGCGACCGATCCAAGATATAAAACACTCAAAAAAGGTGAATTTCCGTTAACTGAATGTTTAGAGGATACGGAGAAGAGAGTACTTGCTTATTGGCATTCAGAAATTGCGCCGACATTAAAAAGTGGTAATAAAGTAATTATTTCATCACACGGTAACACAATTCGCTCGCTAGTAAAATACTTAGATAACCTTTCAAGTGATGGTGTAGTTTCATTAAATATTCCAACTAGCATTCCGCTTGTTTATGAATTAGATGAAGATTTACGTCCGATTCGTCATTATTATTTAAGTATGGATGGAGAAGTACCTGAAGGGGAAATTCCGAAACATATTTCTTTTTAATACGAAAATTTGAAATGGATGCTTGTCTACATATACAATGTAGACTCATGGTAAAGTAAAACTTTAATCAGTGGGGGTCTTATTGCCCACAAATAGCAGGATAAAAGACGTGGTACCTTCTAATATATATGCGATGTAGCTAATTTTAGAAGCTTGTCCACGTCTTTTGTCATAAAGAGAGCGACTTGCGCATGTAATGATATCGTGAGTAGTTTTTGAATGGAGGGTGATGTGATTAATGATCTCTAACATTCGAATTGGCTTATTTGTTTTAGCGATTGTCTTTGTAGTCCTTGTTTTCTTTTTTTGGAAAAATGAGGAGTTGTACGAGGAGAAAAAGCAACGTATTAGAAAGACTTGGTATGGTTTGTTTATCATATCTGTCACTGTGTATTTCATGATAAAAGGAATCGATTTAACCCTCTGGAAAAATCTTTTGATGTTTACTGCGATGGTTATTTTTGTTGATATTGCGTTCATTTTAACACCTAATATTTCAGAAATATGGGGTGCGAAATTTAGTGATATTGGCAAGACAGTTCAATCAATAAAACGATCATTAATTGCATCTAAAGCGAGAGGAGAAATATACACGACAATTATTCAAAATGTTAATCCATCAGTATTCGGTACGATGGAATGGCATACGGAAGAGGAATATACAAAGAGCTTAAATGCATTTTTAGATTCATATGGGGAAAAGATTGGTGCGAAAATTGTTGTTTTTGAAGCCGCGAAGGAATTAAATACAAACTTTCGTGGTATTCGCTCGCAATTTAGTATTATCGTTCCGTTAGAACATATCGAGCAATTGAATGAGCAGAAAGCGGTGCAAGTAGAAAATGTCGGGATTATACCAGCAAAAATAGTAAGTGACGTTTTCATTGTTATTGATGGAAAGAAAAATAACCTGCAAGATCGGGATTTTGAAAATGTATATAATTTAACAATACATCATAGTTATTTTAGTAAATAAGGACAGAATCTTTTTCTGTCCTTTTCTTCTATACATAAATTAAAAACAAAATCCGACAAAGTTGAATAAAATTGGACAATCATTCCTACACTAGCATGTAGAGGTGATTGTAGTGGTAAAAGATTATGACAATGATTTTTTTAAAGAAGATAACGAAGATACAACAGATTTCTCTTTAATAAAAGGGGATACGTTGCAGCAAGTAGAAGAATTAGAAGAAGAATTAAAAAGAAAATCATAAGTGTACACTCTTTCTATATTTGTTATATAATATAAATAAAAGGTTGTATCTTTTTGAAAAGGGGGAGAAGAGATGGCTGAAGTCAATGTACAAAAGTCTTCGTTTTTTAAAGAAAAAAAAGAAGAATCCAATACAGATTTCTCTCTTGTGAAAGGTGCATTAACGGAGAATATAAATCGGTTAGAGAAACTGATGAATAATAGTAGTTCAAAATATATACAGGTGAAAAGAACAAAAGAAAATGCATAGAGCATTTTCTTTTGTTTTTTTATTTAATAGTAAACTTATCTTTTACTTTTTTAGGTAAATCTGTTTTCTGAATCTCTTCATAGGACTTTACTTCAATTGATGATATTTCATTTTTGCTATTATCATCTTGATCTACATAAAGGCGTAAAAACGCGTCTTCATTTAATTTATGATTGTTTTCTTTTTTTGTACTTCTAAATGTAATTTGTTTTTTGACGCCATCTTCATCATATGCGGGCAGCGTATAGTTTCGTAAGTTTCTACCATCTACTTTTTCGATAGTTCCTTCGCATTTTATCTGCATGTAATATACATCTTTACCAATTCTATTTAGTGACGCTCTCTCACAGCCAATAGTAAAACTCGAAAGTAATAAACATAGTGTAATAATTGCTAAAAACTTTTTCATTTTCTTTATCTCCTTTAATGTGCTTCTTTAAAAAGTATACGGCTATTATTAAATGAGAAAAATCGATATAGATTACAACGCCCTTACAATGGTGTAAGAGTGTTGTACATAAAATGAACAATAAAAGTAAAAAGAAAGGTAAAATAATGAATCATGGTATAATGATATGAGACTTACATATTATTTTGTTATTTGGAGAGGAGCTTGAAAAATGTATTCTACTTTAGAACAATTAACAGAGCACCCTGTATTTTATCATTTTGCAGAAATTTCAAAGATTCCTAGAGGATCAGGTAATGAAAAGGAAATTAGTGATTATTTAGTGGGCTTTGCAAAAGAGCGTAACTTAGAAGTCATTCAAGATGAAGCATTAAATGTCATTATTAAAAAAGAAGCAACAGCTGGTTATGAAAATGTACCAGCTATTATTATTCAAGGTCATATGGATATGGTTTGCGAAAAAAATCAAGCAACAGTACATGATTTTGAAAAAGATCCAATTGAATTACGAATCATTGGGGACATGTTATATGCAAATCAAACAACTTTAGGTGCTGATAATGGTATTGCAGTTGCGTATGCATTAGCTTTATTAGATTCGAAAGAAATTCCGCATCCAGCACTTGAAGTCGTTATCACTACTGAAGAAGAAACGACAATGGGTGGGGCTTTTGCTATTGATCCAAATCATTTTGAAGGAAAGATATTTATAAATATTGATTCTGAAGAAGATCATAAATTACTTGTAAGTAGTGCAGGTGGTGCGAAAGCTGTTGAAACAATTCCCGTAATTTGGGATGAAGCGCCAGCGAATATGGATGCATACCGTCTATATGTTGGTGGTCTAAAAGGCGGACATTCTGGTATGGAAATTGATAAACAACGTGGTAATGCGAACAAAGTATTAGGACGAGTATTACGTGATTTATCAGCACATACGGAGCTTTACATAAGTGAAGTTCATGGCGGATTAAAAACGAATGCAATTCCGCGTGAAAGTGTAGCTACAATTTTAATTCGTATAGAAGATGTAGGACAAGTAGAAGAAAAACTAGAATCATGGACACGTGTATTACAAGAAGAAATGCGTGCTGTTGATCCAGATGTTCATGTTACACTGACAAAATTGGATGAAACAGTTGAAAAAGTATTTGCTAAAGAGACACAAAAGCAGCTTATTTCATCATTATTCTTAATTCCGAATGGCATTCAAAGTATGAGCATGGATATTAAAGGTCTTGTAGAAAGCTCAACAAATTTAGGCGTTATTGAAACGTTACAAGATGAAATTAAATTACGTAACGAAGTGCGAAGTTCTGTAAGTAGTTTAAAACAACATGTTGCAGAAGAAATCAAATATATTGCTGAATTAGTTGGTGCTACATTTGAAATAGAGTCAGAGTATCCAGAATGGCCATACAATCCAAACTCACAAATTCGTAATTTATTTGAAAAAGTGCATGAAGAAAAATACAATAAAGAAATTGAAATCTTCGCTGTGCATGCGGGGATTGAGTGTAGCGCATTTGTTCAAAAAATGCCTGAATTAGATGCAATTTCATTCGGACCAGACATTTTTAACGTCCACACTCCAGATGAACATATCAGTATCTCTTCTGTAGTGAATAACTGGGGATTCTTCATTGATGTAATGAAGGGTACAAAAGAATTAGCTAAGTAATAACGACGAAATAAAAAGGAGCCTATAAAAATTTATAGGCTCCTTTTTTGTATTGGAATTTATCCCGCTATTTGCAGAGCAGCCCGATTGGTTTAACTAACAATCAGTGGGGGATGAATAAAACCACTACTGATCAAAGTTTCACTTTATGAGAAGTCATTTTTCGTTAGTATGTAATATTAAGCTTGAACAATTAATAAGGATGAATTGTTGATGTTTTTTAGTACTGATGAAGGGGTGGAGAAATGAAGGGAAGAAAGCATTTTATTGTTTGTATGTTTTTATTGTTCTTCACATTTAGTTTTATTGGTGTTCAGAAAATAATAGCAGAAGAAGTTGAATTTACAGGAACAACAGCTCCATTGAATGTAAATGTTAGAGAGGCAAAAAGTTTGAATGCAAATATTGTAGATGTGATTCCCGGAAATACAACAGTATCTTTTAAAGGATGGGAGTATGGTGAAGCGGTTAAAGATTACTGGACAGGAAATTTAGATAATCGTTGGTTTTATTATTTTAAAGATGGAAAAAAAGTATATGTAACGTCAGCGTATATTAATGGAAATCCTCCAAATACATCAATAGATCGTAAATTATCTGTACCTAACATATTACAAGAAAGATCAAATTGGTGTTGGGCAGGCACTTCGGTTTCAGTTTTAAATTATTTTGGGAAAACTCCTTCACAAGATCAGTACGTTAGGTATGTTAAGGGTGGATCATATAATAATCCTGCAACTTCACGTGAAATACAATATGGATTATCGGGATATGGGGTTAGCTCAGCTATAAGTTCGGGAGCAAAATCGTATGATTGGTTCAAAAGTCAAATTAATAGTAATCAGCCGATGATTGCACTCATTATGTGGCAAAATGGAGCTAACATCGGACACTTTCTAGTACTTGATGGGTTTTATAAAGGGACAAATGGAACAGATTATATAACATACATGGACCCTTGGTATGGTGATCATTATAATCATAATTTCAGTACGTTCCATAACAATAATAATTTTTGGTGGAGTGAAACTGTCTATAATATCCATGTAAACTAATAATATTAAAAGCGGAGGTTCGTAAATGGGAAAACTACTTAAGCTTGTGATACCGTGCATGTGTTTAATGACCGTTATTATTTTCGCTAGTAAAATTAGTTATGCATCAAAAAATAAAAGTGAATCAGTACAATCGATCGCATTAAAAGATTATCAATATAGTAAGGGAAGTTCTTCTGAAAATTTAAGTTTTGAAAAAATAACAACATCTCCATTTTCGTTACCAATCTATGAAACAATTCCAGCACAGCAAATTTTAAATAGCTCTGAATTTAAGAATTTACTATTACCAACAAATGAAAAGCTGTGGTTTATTATGAAGGGTGAGCAGCCAGAAGGACTAATTGTTGCGAATGATACTGAACCGATTCGAACGGGCGGAGAAAATAGAAGTAAAGATTTATATGGATTATATAAAGCAATAAAAAATAATACAAATGAAACAAAAGATATTAGTTATTTCGAATTTGAAGGGCAAGGAATATTGGTAGTAAATCAAAATAATAATCAAGAAATATACCTTAGTAAAGGTGCCGCTGCCATATTAAAACTTCCTGCTGGTCAAAAAGTATTGAGCAGTGAAGTATTACAGAAAATGAAAGAGAGAATTGTAATTGCTTTTAAATAGTTAAATATAAACTGAATAAATATATATATGTATTTAATATGAAATTTCATGTACTGTATTATTTTCGAAAATAATACAGTACATGGTATAAAAAGGATAACAAAAAAAGAGTGTAAGATATTATGAAAAAATGATGATTATAGTAGGAATAGTTGATTCTTACTTGTTTTGTATAGGGTTCGATTCAAATTGCACTTCACATTTAAAATATTTAAATAATTCAAACGGAAAAGCTTGACCTTCACACTATGTAAAGGTTTACAGTAAGACAGAAAAGGAGGTTAAGAAATGAAAAAAATAACGAATTTGTGTATGAGTGCTATACTAACCACATCTATTTTCAGTGGTTATGCTCTAGGGAAAGGGATTGAGAAAGTTCAGGCGATGGAAATTGAAAAAACGCAAAGAAAAGATATGAAGAAAGTAGAGGTACGAAAACAAGTAGGAAAGTATACAATGCCAGATGAAAAAAGCAAACATGAAGGAACATGGCTACAATGGTCTCATGAATTTACATATGGGCAAAAATATCAGCAAGAAGTAGAGCCAATTTGGATTCAAATGACAAATGCTTTAAGCAAAGGCGAAAAAGTTCATATTGTTGCATATGATCAAGAAGAAAAAGAAAGAATTACTGAAGTTTTAATAGATCACGGGGTAAATATGGGGAAAATTGATTTCTTTATCGCACCTACTGACGATGTATGGACAAGAGATACTGGACCAATTTTTGTTTATAATAATGACAAAAATCTAAAGATATTAGACCCAGGATTTAACGGATGGGGAAAGAAAACACCATATAAGAAAGATGCTCGTCTTCGTGAGAATCTTAGTAAACAGTTAGGAATTGAAAGAATTGATTGGAATAAATTTGTTCTTGAAGGTGGCGCATTTGAATTAGATGGTAATGGAACTGCTTTACTAACTAGAAGTGCTGTGACGAATAAAAATAGAAATGCAAAATTGTCAGAAAAAGATATTGAGAAATATATTAGTGACCTTGGGGTAACAAATTTTATTTGGTTAGATGGAGTACCTAACTTAGATATTACTGATTTTCATATTGATGGATTTGCAAAATTCTACGATAAATCTACTATTATAACGTTAAACAAAAAAGATTTAGCTGAATGGGGAACGTCTGATAAAGATATTAACAAGTTGTTGCAAGCAAAAGATGCTGAGGGTAATAAGTACAAGTATGTATATCTGCCGTTAAGCAAGAATAATGTTACATTAGAAAACGGAAAGCAACTTGATTATAAAGGTTCATATATTAATTATTATATAGCGAATCAAGTTATCTTAGTTCCTAACTATAATGACCCTAATGATAAAATAGCAAATGAGACGATTCAAAAACTTTATCCTGATCGTAAAGTGGTGGGGGTTGATGTAAGAGAGCTTTATAAAAATGGTGGTATGATCCATTGTATTACTCAACAACAACCAATTAATTTAAAATAATATATTTATAGTGTTTAGGGAAGTTTTCTATTTCTTATGAGAACCTGTTTATCCATAGGATAGGTAAAGATGCGATGGCATGTTTACCTATTTTATTGTATTTTTTATCCTGCATTAACGGGCAGCTCGAATGATTAAAGTTTCACTTTATAAGTTAAGTATACCTTTCCTATAAACTGAAGAAACCCACCCTTTTTCAAAAAAGCTTAATCAAAATGGATGGATTTTCTACATTAAAAGCTATACTTGCTGTTTCTGGTACAATCATTCTTACTAAAATATCTAAATACAATCTATATTTTTTCTTTTAGCAATCCATACATGCCCATCACCTTCAGAATTACCTTAAATAATAAAAGTTCAGCGACTTTTCTGTTTTTATTTGTAAATGAACACATTATACTTGGCCAATTATTGTGCAACCTTTTCGAATAAATGATTTTCTTTATTTGAAAATAAGGGTGCATCTATAAAACCATAATGATAAACTAAAATACCTAATTCCACTCTAGAATTAATATGCCATTTTTCTTTAATATGATTAATTATCGTTGAAATTCTTCGAGGGGTAACATATATTTTTTTTGAAATTTCTACATCTGTAAATCCTTTTGCTACATAAATAGCCACTTCTAACTCTCTTTCGGTCAACATTCTTTTCATAAAATACGCTCCTTCGAAATTATTTATATAAAAATCAAAAGAAACTATTAAAAGAAATAAAGGTGAAAAATCATATTTATTTTAATCTGGCTATTTGCGGGTAGTAAGACTCCCACCTCAAAATTTAGATGTGGCAAAGAAGTCGGACTCCCTGAAAAAGCCTGCCTGGAGTGGACTAATAATCAGTGGGGATGAATAAAACTCCCATTGATTATTAGTGAACCATATTTTAATAATTTCTCGTATTGTGATACAAGTTTGTAAAAGAAACTATAAATCCATATAATTAGTAATTGTAACTATGTTAATTTTACATTACATTAAAAGTTGGAAAATATTCTTATACTCATAAAGTGTTACATTTGAGGGAGGAAAGATGGAATTCTACAATCTAGGTATTATTATTAAAGAACTTAGAAAGAAAAAAACATGTCACAATCTGAATTATGTCATGGAATATGTTCACAAAGTCAAATTAGTAAGATAGAAAAAGGTTTTATTTATCCATCTAGCATATTGTTGTATCAATTATCTGAAAGACTTGGTATTGATCCAAATTATATATTTGCACTAACCAAAAACAAAAAAATAAAATATATTGAAAACGTAAAATATGTAATGAGAGATTGTGTGAAACAAAAACAATATAATGAGCTTTACGAAATAGTGAAAAAAGAGAAAAACGAAAATAATTTCCAATCAAAAGAAGATAAACAATTTCTATTATGGCATGAAGCGATTGCTATATATTATGTAAATGGAGCAACAATTAATGCTTTTGACATTTTAAATAGAGCACTAAAACAAACCTTAAGTAGTAGTAACTTTTTATCAGAAAAAGAAATAAGCATAATGAATTCAATTGCTATAATACATGCAGAAAATAAAGAGTATGAGAAAAGTATAAATATATTAAAACAAAGTTTAATTAATTTTAATAAGATAGAATTTCCTAGAGAAAAAGAAATCAAATTAAGACTCATTCATACGTTAACAAAATGTTTACACCTTGCAAATCAATATGAAGAAGCAATAAAGTATAGTGAAATAGGTATAAAATTAGCCATTAATATGAATACTTTATACTTATTAGGTGAATTATTCTTTGAAAAAGGTGCAATTTTATTAAAATTTCAGCACTCTAATGAAGTTGGTTTAACATACATAAAAAAGGCATTATTTATATTTGAATTAACAGAAAGAAAACAATATATAAAAATGATCAAGGATAAATATATTAAAAATCAAGAATAAACAAGAAATAATTCTAACATAAGTTATCCCTAATTGGTATTTATTCCTAAAAAAAGTGCTGTAATACGAACTATTCCTAATTGTTGTTTATTGCTAAAATAAGTACCGTAATATTAGATAAAAATAAAGGGTGGCATTTTATGAAAACAAGAGGGATTACTCGTAAAGCAGATAGCATGGGGCGTATTGTTATTCCAATGGAAATAAGAAGGAGTTTAGGAATTGTAGAAAAAGATTCTCTTGAAATGTTTATAGAAGAGGATCAGATTATTTTACGAAAATATCAATCTCCAAGAGCTTGTGCACTTACAGGTGATATTTCAGACAGCAATATCTCGTTAGCGAGTGGGAAGATTGTTGTAAGTCCAAATGGGATGGAACTGTTAATAAAGAAGTTACAGCAATATCTTTTAAAATAAAAGGTAAGTAAGAACTTTAAAATAGAATATACTTGAAAAAAAGTCCTCTATCACCATTTAGGGGACCTTTTTATTGTTATCAATAAAATTGAGAGGCCGTAGTTGGCTCAATGAAATACGAATTACCTTATAAATAGTCTGACTATTTTTTATAAAAAAACTATTGATTTACATTTTTTGGTTTCGTGTTATATTTTTAGTGTCAACATATTAATATTGAAAATTCTGATTTTAAACTCAGAAAAACTTTAGAAAATGAAATACTCTTACTTGAATAGAAAATCATATAAACATAGTTTGAAAGTAAAGTATGAAAATGAATCAGATTTTTAAATTAAATTTGCCAATTCAACGGAGATTCGTGGGGAAAATGTGACTAAGAAGAAATCTCTTATACTCCACGTTTTTTATCTGTAAATTGGTAGTTCTAATAGCTTTGAAGAAAAGCAAAGGAGCAAAAAAGAAGTAGGTAGTTCATTTAATAGAAGATATGGTGTGAAAAAATAAAACAACGGAGGTTTTATAATGAATAAAGGAATACTGCAGATTACAGAAATTGAAGAAATTAGCATTCCTAATGTATTGAAGGATAAAATGAAGAATCTGATAGAAGATGAATTGAAAACTCATAATCCTTATACTTGTGATCAAGAAATAGCAGCATATTTTTCAAAAGAGTGGCTTAATTGTTTGATTGACTATTCAAAGAAAAATCCGAATTCAGATATGAAAAACCTACTACATATGATAAAAATAGCGAATTGTGGCGGGAACGTACCACCTACTCTTATTAAAAATACTCCATGTGATCCTATGGAAACACTATTACCTGGGGAAAATCGCAGAGGTTTTAATTATGGCGAAGACGAACGCGATAGAATGAAAAAATATTTTTATGCAGAATGGGTCACATGGCTTTTTGCCACACTTTTTAATTATGATGCTTTAATTCACCCATCCGAACATGCAGGGAAAAATAGATTTCACCTCATTTCACCTTTAAACAACGATGAAGTTTTGCGAAATGTCGGTGCAAGCACCGGTGGGGGAAACTTTTATCAACATAACGATGCCACAGTGTATACAGATATGAAAGACCAATCAGATATTGAAGCAAGATTGAAAACATTCAATACGAATTTAGAAATTGTATCAAATAGACTTAATAAATCCGTAGAACGAATAGTGTCTGAAATTACTTGTGGAAAATTTACTAGAGTTGATGCTCTTTTATTAAAAGGAGTGTTAAATTTAAAAACTCAAACTCATATTGGAACGCCAAAATTACTTCAAAAGCATCTTGAAGAAAATCACTTCAGTAAAGATGACATATTGGCGATAAGTAAAATGCCTATTGCTCATATCGCTGGAATGGCGGATGGTGAAATATCTGGATTTGTAGGGGAAATAAACCAAATCATATTTTTGGATGATAATGGCGATATTATTGCAACTTGTTTGAATGGAGCAGAAAATAGATTGATTTATGTGGGAGAAAGTGAAGAAGAAAAATTGAAATTTGACATGTTTTTAGAACTCTTACGAACAACGCCTACTTATAAGGTTCCACTTACATCTGAAGATTTATTAATTATCCCAAATTCATACTATGGTAAACAAACAAATGTAACTCATGGTAGGGAAAGGTTATCTGAGGAAGAATATAAAATCCCGATTGGAGATAATAAGTACGGAAGAAGAATTGTTTGCAGGCAGTACGTTTCCAGCCGATTACGTGATCAGAAAGAAAGTTACTTTACAGATATCATTAACTAGTTTAAAGAGAGGAGGGGCGATGGGGAGGTTTGAGTTATAATAGCTCAAGCCTGCCCCTATTCTTTGTATGGATTTTACTATT
Organism: Bacillus sp. 22475; assembly: GCF_052044835.1. Taxonomy (NCBI): domain Bacteria; kingdom Bacillati; phylum Bacillota; class Bacilli; order Caryophanales; family Bacillaceae; genus Bacillus; species Bacillus sp. 22475. The sequence continues at coordinate 182,891 of NZ_JBQENW010000008.1, forward strand.
GAATTACTTATACTACTATTTTTAGTAGCTGTATTAGCAGGATGGATAGATACAATTGCTGGGGGCGGTGGTATGATAACTATCCCGATAATGTTATTAGTAGGTATGTCTCCTTCTGTAGCGATAGCAACTAATAAACTACAAGGGAGTAGCGGAACCCTCATGGCAACAATGATTTTTATTAAGAAGAAAGAAATTAATCTCAAAGATATGCGTTTGTCCATCTTAATGACCTTTTTTGGATCAGTTTTGGGTGGATGGCTTGTTTTACAGATACGGGCAGAATATCTAATAATGATATTACCTTTTTTACTTATTATTATTGGTCTTTATTTTCTATTATCTCCAAATATAGCAAACGAAGATCGACCGAGAAAAATAAGTATGTTGTTGTTTGCGTTAACAGTGGCTCCATTCCTTGGATTTTATGATGGTTTCTTCGGTCCAGGAACAGGTAGTTTAATTGCTTTAGCATTCATTCTCTTATGTGGATATAGTGCTACACGGGCAACTGCAAATGCTAAGATTTTGAATTTTACAAGTAATTTCGCTGCTTTGTTGTATTTTATTATTTTTGGCCAAATCGATTGGACAATTGGATTGATTATGATGCTTGGTCAAATTATAGGATCATATATTGGGGCGAAGATGGTGCTTACAAAAGGGACGGCATTAATACGACCAATAGTGGTTATTGTTTGCTTTGTCATGGCAATTAAAATTTTTTTGCAAAATATAAACTAAATGTAATCAATATATTATTTGTATCAAATTTAGAGTGTTTTCATGTTCTTATTGCAGTATTACGCTGTTTAAGATGTGTTCAAAATTACACAATTTGACTAGTGTAATGTATTGCGTTATGCTTTTTTTAGTATAAAAGAAAGGCTTGAAGATAATGATTCGTCGTTTGAGAAAGCTAAAAAATGTTGCTGTCGTAGTAAGCTTCTAAGTAAATAGCAAAATATATAATACTTAGAAGCGAGGAATAAAGTTATGAAGTATCCATTATTTAATCATTGGTCAGAAACAAAGTATATAAAAGATATAGTAACAAATCCACTCATTGAAGTGGGAGAGTACTCCTATTATTCAGGCTATTATAGTCATCAAAATTTTGAAGATGGCTGTGTAAGGTATTTGTGGGGGGATGCTAAGTCTCAAGCACTTTTCAATCCAATTGAACAGATGGGATGGCATCTTGATAAACTCATTATTGGGAATTATGTTTGCATTGCAAGTGGAGTAGTCATTTTAATGGGTGGTAACCATAATCATCACTCAGAATGGATTACAGTATATCCATTCGCTGAGCAAATTGAACAATCATATGAACCTAAGGGTGATACAGTCATAAAAAGTGATGCTTGGATTGGAATGAATGCTATAATAATGCCTGGTGTTACTATTGGTGAAGGGGCAATTGTTGCTGCAGGATCTGTCGTAAGTAAAGATGTTCCGCCGTATACAATAGTTGGTGGAAATCCTGCTAAGGAAATAAAGAAACGATTCACTGATACAGAAATAAACATGTTAATGGAAATGCGTTGGTTTGATTGGGATAGGAAATTGATTGAGAAGGCAATTCCGCTGTTATCTAGTCCATCCATCGAACCATTATTTGCTTTTTATAAAAATGAAGTGAAAAATAAATAAATCAGTTAGAAAAACTACATCCAGTATAGGGTGTAGTTTTTTTATTACAAAAAACTAATAGTTTAGACTAAAGAAAATTCATCTCTAATATAAGTCTAGCAAATAGCTGAATTGAGTAATTAAAATCCTTGATAGCTAATAAAGCATTAACGGGCAGTAAGACCCCAACTGATTAAAGTTTCACTTTATTTTTTGTAAATGTGGAACAAATGTATTATTTAGATTGTCTATTAATTGTAATCCTAAAAAATATGAAAGTGCGAATCATTTTGAAAAATATAAGGGGATTAAAAATAGTGATATGTGTGGGAATACAAAGTAGTAGGGCACCTAAAAGTGTCGGATGAGATGGTCTATATGAAAGCGATTCTAATGTCTTATATGTATATACAATTTGAGAACACTGTCTGTTTTTTTGAGATTATGTTAGAATAACGCTTTTTTTGAGTATAAAAATATTGGAGGTAACAGAAGTGAAAGGTATGTTTTGCAAGAGATTTATTGCAATAGTAACAGTGCTTACACTATTTTGTAGCATGTTCGTTACATTTGGAAGAGCAGCAGCGGAAACAGTTTCTGCTATAGAGGTTGAAGCAGGATCAGCAATTTTAATAGAAGCAAATTCCGGGAAAATTTTATATGAAAAAAATGCAGATGAATCATTGGCAATTGCTAGTATGACAAAAATGATGAGCGAATACTTAGTTCATGAAGCGGTGGATAAAGGAAAACTTAAATGGGATCAAAAAGTTAAAATCTCTGAATATGCACATAAGATTTCGCAAGATCGTTCATTATCAAACGTTCCATTAGAAAATGGTGGCTCTTATACGGTAAAAGAGTTATATGAGGCAATGGCAATTTACTCTGCAAACGGTGCAACAATTGCTTTAGTTGAAGAGATTGCTGGTAAAGAAGTCAACTTTGTAAAAATGATGAACGATAAGTCGAAAGAGTTTGGAATGAAAGATTATAAATTTGTAAACTCTACAGGCTTAACAAATCACGATTTAAAAGGATATCATCCAGAAGGGACAACTCTAGACGAGAAAAATAAAATGTCTGCAAGGGATTGTGCAATTTTAGCACAACGTCTTATTCAAGATTTCCCCCAAATATTAAATACAGCAAAAATTCCTAAAAAAACATTCCAAGAGGGTGGTAAATATCCAATTGATATGGCGAACTTTAACTGGATGTTAAAAGGTTTAATTAAGCAATATGAAGGTGTAGATGGTTTGAAAACAGGAACGACTCCAGAAGCGGGAGATTGTTTCACTGGTACAGTAGAAAGAAATGGTATGCGCCTAATTTCTGTAGTGATAAAAGCAAAATCTCATACGGCACGTTTTGATGAAACAAAGAAATTATACGATTATGGATTTGCGAATTTTGAAGTGAAGAATGTCTACAGAAAAGATTCAGTAGTAAAAGGGCATGAAACAGTGCGAGTAGCAAATGCAAAAGACAAAGATGTAGTAGTTCAAACGAAGCAAGCTGTTTCACTTCCAATGCCGAGGGGCAATAAAGACATTTATAAAAAAGAATTTAAAGTATTGAATAAAAAACAAGAAGTGCCTATTAAAAAAGGTGTAACAATTAGTAAAATGATTATCTCGCCTAAAGATAATACAGATCCTGGGTTCTTATCAGGTAAATCATTACAAATAGACCTTGTAACAAAATCTGATGTGGAACAAGCAAATTGGTTTACACGTTTTATACGTAAAACAGGATCTTTTTTTAGTGGTATGTGGGATAGTGCGATTGATATAGTAAAAAGCTAATTTTATAGGATACAACTAAATGTGTCACTTTATAAAAATTTAATAAAATCTTTTCTTTGTATTAAATATTTTGTTTTAAATTATGTATATAAAGAAATGGAGGTCAAATTAACTTTGTACTGCTTATATTAGGAATTTAAAGAAACAATATGTACAATTCTCCCACTACATTCTTATAGTGGCCTTTATGAACAGCAAAATTTACAATTTACAAGGAGAACATTTTATGAGTAAGAGAATAAAAGAATTAGATTCCATACGAGGGTTAGCGGCACTTACTGTGGTATTTGGACATTTTTGTTTAATGCTACCATCGTTGCCTAATTCTATTAAATTTTCCCCGCTTAGGTTTTTATGGGCGGGTGGGGAAGCTGTTATCGTTTTTTATGTACTAAGTGGTTTTGTGTTATCTATGGCACTTTATCATTCGAAAACAAATTATTGGGGATATTTAATTAAGAGATTTGTAAGAATCTATATTCCTTATTATTTTTGGATAATCGTTACCTTTGTTTTATTTATTTTATTTTCGTCGTATGAAGTGTTAGGACTACGGGATTGGTTCTATGATAGGTGGCAAGGGTCTATAACAAAATTAGATATTCTAAACCACTTTGTGCTTCTTAATAACTTTTTTACGGAAAATTATAATCCAGTTATTTGGTCATTGGCTCAAGAAATGCGTATATCTATTGTGTTTCCTTTGTTATTCCTCCTTTTTTATAAACTGAATTGGAAGAAAACGATACTATTAGCTCTGAGTTTTTCTTTAATTAGTGTTGTTCTTAATATGTTGCATATTGGGAAAGCTGAAGGATTTTATAATGGTTATGCTGATACATTGCATTTTATATCTATGTTTATTGTTGGAATGTTACTTTTTAAGTATCAGGAAAAACTTAGCTACTCATATAGGAATATGAAAAAATTTAAAAAAGGATTTCTTATTGCATTAGGGGTTATTCTATATTTATATTCCATTTTAATTTATGGTTTTTCCCGTAATGATACAACTTTCTTATTAAAAGATTGGGGTGTCGTAATGGGGGTTAGTATATTTATTATAATGGCTATGAGTAACCTAAAAGTAAAAGCATTTTTAAATAAGAGTGTATTTGTATATTTGGGAGAAATTTCATACAGTATCTATTTATGTCATTTTCCAATCATGATGGTACTATTTAAACTTTTGTATACAAAGATACCTATCTTTTTCCTTCTTACTTTGTGCATTGCAATGACACTACTTTTTTCTATAGTTTCATATCATTTAATCGAAAAGAAATGTATCAACTGGGCAAAACAAAGAACAACAAATTTTTTGAAAAAAGTATAATTCCTAGATAGATTTTATTTCTTTAGTAAATATATGAATATGACCGATTCCTAAGTATACTTAGGAATCGGTCAATTTTAGATTCTAAATGTAAATATAGTAAAGTGGAATATAATTGAAATCGAAAACCACTTAGAAATAACAATTACGGTGTGAGCTATTGTATAGTATAGATATGGTTAATAATAAAGGGGGAATACATATGTGGAAGCGATTTGTAGCAATTGGCGATAGTTTTACAGAGGGGATAGGGGATGAAGTTGAGGGAATTGCATTAAAAAGCTGGGTAGATCATTTTGTTCAACTGTGTGAAAACGATATAGAATATGCCAATTTTGCAAAGCGTGGGTTAGTAACTAAAGAAATTCGCTCGCAGCAATTGGAAAAGGCGTTAACTTTTAATCCAGATTTGGTTAGTCTCATTGCAGGGGCAAACGATGTTTTAAAAGGACGTTGGAATCATGATGCATATAAGAACGATATGGAATTTATGATAGATACATTAAGTAAAGCAGGGGCTGATATTATTATAGCAGACCTTCCAGATTTTACAGTTAGGCTTCCTCTTGCTTCTGAAAAAAAACAAGTAATAAAAGAACAATTATTAGAGGCAAATGAAGTTATACGTTCATTGAGCAGAGAGTATAAGTTTCATCATGTTGATTTTTGGAATCATCATTTAGTTAATGAAAATACGCTTTGGTCTAAGGATTTAATTCATCCAAACTCAAAAGGATATGTAAAAGTTGCTGAATTAATTTTTAGTAGTTTGCCTGTACAGAAGACAAAATAATAGTTTGCAATTTAACGAATATGATATTAAGTGTATGAAGCTATGTTTTTTAGTAAATGGAAAGAACTAAACATTTAGCAAACAAAGCGTATCTACGATATATTTCTACAGTAGTTCATAAATGTAGAATCACAAAGAAAGATCACTTATGGAAATAGGTGGTCTTTAAACGTTTTTATAACTAAATTAAAATATATACTGTATTACTAACAATTTCGTACTACATAAAAATTAAGTTCTCTTATAGAAAAACTGATATTATATTAAAATATAATAACATATTCAAATCATATTTTGGGTATGTATCCTAATTGTGAATAATGTGTAATTTTTTTGAAGTATAAATATCCAATAAATAAAATAGATAGTAGGTGCAGAAGTATTAATGCTATATTATTCAATTCTTGTTATGAGTGCATTAGTAATTGTTAGTATTATATTTTTATTATCAACTTTAGTTATTGGAATTAATTTGAATAGAAAATATGTAGGATAGGGAAAGGTACATATACTTTAATGTATATGTACCTTTTTATTTAGTAGGATTTATAGTCTCTATAAACTATTATGTTAATAAAATTAAAAAACTTAATTCTTGATATCCTTATGGCTAAAGCCATCTATAAAATGACAATATAACTAAATACTTGTTTGATATGATTTGTGGATTTAGTTTTTTATCCGAATTTTCTGATTCAAATATTTCAACTTTATGAATATAGTAGGTGAAATATTTGTGTGATAGTATTTGAGATAGAAAAAAGCCAACTTTAAAAAGGATGTGAATTGAATGTGTAAACGACTGTAAAGAGTTATATTAAGGCAACGTTTAGCTGTTATTAGTGCAAGGTAAAGGTCTATTTTGTAACAGTTGATATAAAAATGAAGAAACAGGTGCACTTGAATTTATCTGACTATTTTAAAAATACAAAACCTTGAGGTTAGTCTAGATTTTAACAAGGTTAAATTCTAGCTGAAATATTTATAATGATTAATTAAGTTTAATAAAGGGGTACCTTATACGCAAAAGCGTTTATATTAGTAACTTAAGGAGCTTGCTTTTATGAAAACTACCGATTCAAAAGGCCTATTAGGAAATAGGGTTTATTTACAAGTTTTCTCTGCCTATTCATTGCTTATGCTTGGTGTTTTTATTGATATGTTAGCGATTATGACTATAGTTGGGTTTGAATGGGAAGTAGATCCTACTATGATTGGATTGATCCCTGTTGCATATGCACTTCCTGGAATTATTTTTGGCTCATGGGCAGGTGTTATTGCGGATCGTTTTAGAAAAATTCCAATTATGATGTTCTGTAATCTAATGGTTGGTCTAATAACAATTGCTCTTTTATTTGTACAAGATATCCACTGGCTCTTAGTGGCATTAATGATTCGTTCCATTTTTATTGTTTTCTATTATCCTGCACAGCAAACACTAACAAGACAGATTGTATCCCCGGACTTGCTTACTAAAGCAGTAAGTATCAACGGAATAGTAGAGCAGGGTACAAAGATAGTAGGCCCACTTATAGGGGGCATGTTGCTGAGCTGGTTTCAACCAGAGTTCTGCCTCATTATAAGAGCTATAAGTTGTTTATTAGCTACCTTAGTTCTGATACCCACAATAAAATTTAAAGAAACTATATCGAAAGAATTTGTTGAAAAGCAAAAACAAAGTACTTGGACCGCTTGGGTACAAGGGTGGGGTTATGTGTTATCTAATCGGATAATATTATCAACCATGATTTTCGTTACAATAGCCATGGCAGTATTACAATTAGTAGACTCACAATTCCCAACTTTATTTAAGAGCTTATTCCCACATGATAAAAGTAAAATGGGATATATCATTTCTATTATTGGTCTTGGCGGAATACTTGGTGCATTACTAACTCAGAAATTAAAACAATTTCAATATGGCTGGGTAGTATGTGGAGGTATGGTTTTAATGGGAATTGGTTTTGGGGGGATTGGTTTGATAACGCCCGGTACGGTCTTCGTTTTAGCCTATTTAATTAGTTTTATCGCTGGTATCGGAAGTGGGCTGATGCTTGTATCTAATCAAGTCATTTTACAAATAGAATCCAATCAAGATCAAGTAGGAAGAGTATTTGGTATACAAAGCAGTTTAACAAACGCAGTTCTAATTATTTCTCCTGCTATGAGTGGTCCATTAGTGCATTTGTTTGGAGTAACTCAACTCTATGTTTATGGAGGGATTGGGCTTGTTATTATTGGAGTAATTGGAGTTTCACTGCAGAAATATTTATGGGCTAAACATAAACACGAACCTATAAGAGCAAATAATTTTTGAAGGGAAGATTTTTATGACCAATGAGGAATGCTATCCACTAAGCCATCCGCAGCGAAGAATATGGTATACAGAAGTCGTTCATTCTGATAAAGGAATATGTAATTTAAGATTTTTATTTAAACTTCATCGAAAAATGAATTATTCAAAATTAAACCAAGTTGTGAATCGCGTTATCAGTGAAAATGACGGTCTGTGCATTAGGTTAAAAGAAAATGGGCATCAGGAACCGAAACAATATTTTACTAAACATGAAGAACAAGAATTTGAGTTTTTTGATTTCAGTAATGTGGAGAATACAAATTTGCTTGAGGAATGGATTGAGCAGAAAACAAAAGAAACGTTTACATTATTTAATTCAAATTTATACAATTTCGCTTTAATAAAATTAAACGATAATGAATGTGCAGTCTTTGGAAATGTTCATCATATTATTATGGATGGTTTATCAATTCAAATATTTACTGAGCAGATTGCAAAATATTATTATGACATGCATAACGAGAATGAGGAAGGCGAAATTAAAAATTCATATGTTCAATTTCTGACCAACGAACAAACATACTTGAATAGTAGTCGCTTTCAAAAAGATCAAAAATTTTGGTTAGAGGAATTTAAAACACTGCCATCTGTGACTGGATTGAAGCCTTATAATACGTACCAAGTTAGTACCAAAGCATCACGTGAGACGTTTATATTAACGGAACATTTGAAGAGAAAGATAGAGAAATTTTCTGAAGATTACAAAATTAGTTTATATACTCTTTTTGTTGCTGCTTTCTCGTTGTCCATGTATCGGTGGACCTCATCGCTTGATATTGGTTTAGGAATGGCTTACGGCAACCGTATGACTAAAATGGAACGAAAATTGATTGGAATGATGGTGAGTACAGTTCCTTTAAGAATGGATATTGATCCAGAAGAAGAAGTACTTTCATTTATTAGTAGAGTGTCCAGAAAACAAAGTAAATCATTAAGACACCAGAAATATCCATTTGATTTGTTATTAAAGCAGATTAATAAAGAGAATAACAGTAATGTGAGACTTTTCGGAACTACGATTGATTATAGGGATCGTGATGAAAGTGGTGACTCACTATGGATTCCAAACCGTGAAGAAGTACAAGATTTTGCAGTGCATATTGAAAATCTAATTGATATAGACTCTTTACATGTACATATTGATTATCGTGAGGAGCTATTTTCTAAGGAAGAGATAAAACGCTTTTTTAACGTTATGTTAGCGATAATGGAAAACACTTTTGAAAACCCAAAGCAGAAGGTAGCTGAAATCGAAATTATTTCTGATGAAGATAAAAGAAAAAGTTTAGCTGAGTTCAACAATCCTAAGCTGGATTTCCCACCTCGGGAAACTCTTCATGAATTGTTCGAACGACAAGCAATGATTTATCCAAACGCTATTGCAGTTACGTATGAAAAAGAAAAAGTTACTTATAAGGAGCTTAATGAACGTGCAAATCAGTTAGCTCATTATCTGCAGAAAAAGGGAATAGGACCTGATACTTTAGTTGGACTGTGTGTTGAACGTTCTCTCGAAATGATTGTAGGTATTTTAGGGATTTTGAAGGCTGGTGGGGCTTATGTTCCACTTGATCCAACATATCCAGAGCAGCGACTTCAATATATTTTAGAGGATGCAAGCATTCAGTTATTCGTAACGCAAGAAAGTTTAAAAGAATTGAAATGGTTACCAGAAAATGTTGAATCGATTTGCCTGGATCGTGATCAAGAAGAGATGGGGAAAGAAAGTAAGACTTTGCCGGTTTCTAATGTGAATTCCCAAAATCTAGCTTACGTAATCTATACTTCGGGATCAACAGGGAATCCAAAGGGCGTTATGATAGAGCATCACAATGTCATTCGGTTATTTAAATCGACGGATTGTTGGTATCAATTTAATGAAAAAGATACTTGGACGCTTTTTCATTCTTATGCATTTGATTTCTCAGTATGGGAAATTTGGGGAGCATTATTATATGGTGGAAAATTAGTTGTTGTTCCGTACTGGAGTAGTCGATCGCCAAAAGACTTTTATCAATTATTGGTGGAGGAAGAAGTCACAGTTCTAAATCAGACACCTTCCGCATTTCGACAATTAATACGAGTGTGTGAACACGAAGATAAGAATAAAAACTTGCAGCTGCGTTATGTGATATTTGGCGGAGAAGCGTTAGAACCCATTAGCTTGTTACCGTGGTTTCAAAGATATGGGGATAAAGAACCACAGCTAATTAACATGTATGGAATTACAGAAACTACAGTTCATGTTACGTATTATCCAATTACTCTAGATGATGTGCATCATGCTTCGAGAAGTAATATCGGAAAACGGATTCCAGATTTAGAAGTGTATATATTAGATGCTTATCAACAACCTGTTCCTATAGGTGTAGATGGTGAGCTTTATATTGGCGGGGCAGGGCTTGCACGTGGGTATTTAAATAGACCTGAATTAACAGCAGAGCGCTTTATATCTCATCCATTTAGTAGTGATCCGAAATCAAGATTATACCGGACAGGAGACTTAGCGAGGTATTTGCCAGATGGGAATCTGGATTATCGTGGAAGAATTGATCATCAGGTTAAAATACGTGGTTTCCGAATTGAGATTGGGGAGATTGAGTCTACTTTAAATGCATATGCATCTATAAAAGAGGCAGTTGTAATTGTAAGAGAGGATCAACCGGGTGATAAACGATTAGTAGCTTATGTTGTAGGAGATGGAAATGTAGGTGCGTGGAGAGAGTATCTTAAAGCGAAACTACCGAGCTATATGGTACCTTCGGGATATGTGACGATGGAAGCTATTCCACTTACAGCTAACGGCAAAGTTGATCGTGAGGCCTTACCTATGCCAGAGGAAAAGCAGATTAATAGTGAATGTATTGGCCCTCGGAATAGTAATGAACAGATACTGGCTACTATTTGGAAGCAAGTATTAGGTATTAAAAAGGTGGGAATCTATGATAATTTCTTTGAAATTGGTGGCGACTCGATTCTCAGTATTCAAATCATATCTCAAGCAAGTCAAGTAGGGTTAAAACTTACTCCAAAGCAAATGTTTGAATGCCCAACTATTGCCGAGCTGGCACAAGTGGCTATAGAAACGCAGGGAGTACAAGCGGAGCAGGGGATTGTGACAGGAGATGTGCTCCTTACTCCAATTCAGTACTGGTTCTTCGAGCAAGAACATCCACATCCAGAGCATTGGAATCAATCAATGCTTTTAAGAGTAAAAGAGAGATTGGATGTGAAGTTACTAGAGGGAGCAATATTAAATTTAATCAAACATCATGATGCTTTACGTTTTCGGTACGAGCAGTTACCAAACGGAACATGGAGGCAGAGAAATGAAGGAACTGATGAGCTGTCAGTACTCCATGTTGTAAAACGTAATCAAGTTAATGAAAAAGAGTGGAATAAAATAATACAAGAAGAGATGAACATTAATCAAGCTAGTTTCAATTTAGTTACTGGTCCGTTAATGAGAGTAGTGTACTTTGAAGATAACTTGACTGGAAATGATCGAATATTCTGGGTGATTCATCATTTAGTAGTAGATGGAGTGTCATGGAGGATTCTATTGGAAGATTTACAGGTGGTATATAACCAGATGAAACAAGGTCAAGAAGTTCGCTTACCTGCGAAAAGTACATCTTTTAAAGAGTGGTCTGAACGACTCCAGACATACAGTGATTCGGGTATTTCAAAAGAAGTACAAAATTATTGGAATGAACAAGTAGAAAAAGAAACGATGAAAATTCCAATGGACTATCCAATACAAGAAACAACAGAAGAATCGATTGATCAAGTGACGAGGACTTTAGGAATAGAAGAAACACAAACATTGTTACACGAAGTTCTAGTCACTCATAAGACAAGGATTGATGAGGTACTATTAACGGCATTAGGACAAGCTATCGTTGATTGTATAAATCAGCAAACCGTTTCTATTCATCTAGAAGGACACGGAAGAGAAGAGATGATTGAAGGCATTGATTTATCAAGGACAGTGGGCTGGTTCACGAGTATTTATCCCGTTCATCTCAATTTTCAAGGAACTCAGACACCTATTGAAGGGTTAAAGGCTGTCAAAGAACAATTACGTCGAATTCCAAATCGCGGAGTTGACTATGGTATTTTACGTTACTTGAATAAAGGATTACTTCCGTTTTATCAGCAAAAGCCTTCAATAAGCTTTAACTATTTGGGCCAATTTGATCAGGTGTTTTCAAGGGACTCTTTGTTTATGCAAGAGACAGGATTTACATTTTTAGATCATGCTCCAGATTCCAAACCATCTCATCTAATTGAAGTTATCGGAATGGTGAAAGATGAAAAGTTACATTTTATTTGGATGTATAGTAGGGAACAGTTTTCTAAATTAAAAATTCAAGTAATAGCAGATGGTATGTTAAGGCATCTCCGTCAACTTATAAATAAACCAACAACAGAGTCTGCTTTTACGGTATCAGATTTTGCTGATGCAGAGGATCTTACGGAAGAAAGCTTAAGCAAAGTATTACTTAAATTAACAAAGAAGAGGGTGTAAAAATGGGAGACGTTATTGATATATATGGTTTATCACCTTTGCAAAAAGGAATACTGTTTCATACTTTATACGATCAAGATGATGAACATTCTTTTTCCTATATTGTACAAGTAGGTTTCTTGCTCGGGGGGCAATTGGATGTTGCTACTTTTGAAAAAGCTTGGGAATATGTTATTCAACGACATGAGGTTCTGCGCTCAGTATTTGTTTGGGAGGAAGTAGAAAAACCTCTACAAGCAGTTTACGAACGTCTTCCTTTTACTATTCATCAAGAGGATTGGAGTACCTATTCGCATGAGGAGAAGGAGAAGAAATTACAACAGTTTTTGACTGCAGATCGTAGGAAAGGATTTTTATTGGATGAAGCACCATTGATGAGAGTCACTGCGATTAAAGAAGCAAAAGAGGAAACGAGAATTATCTGGACACATCATCATATTTTGCTAGATGGATGGAGTGTGTCATTGGTCTTTAGTGAAGTGATGGAAGTTTATCTCAAGATGATAAAGGGAGAATTGTTGAATCTTCCTAAATCTCTTCCTTATAAAAAATATATTCAATGGATAAATAAACAAGATCAAAGTCAAGCAGAGGAATTTTGGAAAGAAGAATTAAAAGGGTTCTATGCACCTACTCCATTAGCAATGGAAAGAAAGGATCAAGGACAAGAGAAGGGTTATGGAGAGTGTGCTTATCAAGTATCTGAGGAACTTACTGAGAGTTTACAAAAGTGGGTACGAAATAGTCGATTAACGTTGAATACGTTAGTACAAGGTGCATGGGCTTATTTGATGAGTAGGTATAGCGGTGACAGTGACGTCGTATTTGGCGTAACTAGCGCTGGACGTCCTACTGATTTAATAGGAGCAGAGAATATGGTGGGGCTATTTATTAACACATTACCTACCAGAATTCGATTAACGGATAATACATCAGTAGTAGATTGGCTTCGTAAAATACAAATGAAAGAAATGGAACGAAGACAGTATGAGTATAATTCGTTGATAGATATTCAAGGCTGGAGTGAGGTTCCGCGAAATAGCTCCTTATTTCATACCTTGTATGTGTTTGAAAATTATCCAATTCAAGGTGAGAGAAATGATGATTTAAGATTACTAGATGTTAAAAGCACGGAACAAACAAATTATCCTTTAACACTCATTGTAATGCCCGGTAAGAAAATTACTTTAAAGTTGATGTATGATCGAAGCTATTTTAATGAAGAAACAATAAATCGGATTCAGAATCACTTATTGCAAATATTAATTCAGATGACGAAAAGCCTAGATTCAAAACTATTTGAAATTACTCATTTAACAGAAGAAGAACAAATACAGTTACTAGAGGAATGGAATCATACTCAAGTTAATTATTCGGCTGAAGGCATGATTCATACGATGTTTGAGGAGCAAGTTAAAAAAACACCGGAAGCAATCGCGGCTAGTTACGAAAACGAACAAATTACCTATAGAGAGTTGGAGAAGCGTGCAAATCAGCTAGCTCATTATTTACAAAAGCATGGTGTAGGCCCAGAGTCTCTAGTTGGGGTATATATGGAACGTTCATTACAAATGATGATAGCGTTATTAGGTATTCTAAAATCAGGAGCAGCGTATGTTCCACTTGACCCTACTTATCCAGAGAGTCGGCTTCGATATATATTAGAGGATGCTGGAATCGAAGTACTAGTGACGGAAGAGAATTCTAAAAATTTATTTGTATCTGAAAATACAGAAACAATTTGTATGAATAAAGATTACACTGCAATTGAAAAAGAAGAATCAACCCCATGTATAAGTGGTGTAACAGGAGGAAATTTAGCGTATGTTATGTATACTTCAGGATCTACAGGGAATCCAAAGGGAGTAATGATTGAGCATCATTCAGTAATTAATTATCTAGAATGGATGCAACATAAATATCCGCTTTCTGAAAAGGATGTGGTCTTGCAGAAAACGCCATTCTCATTTGATGTCTCTGTTTGGGAATTGTTTTGGGGTATTCACGTTGGTGCAAGTGTATCTTTCCTACCTCCAGGTGGAGAAAAAGATCCTTCTATTATAGCTGAAGTGATTAAACAACATCAGATTACCATAGTTCAATTTGTACCTTCGATGTTATCTGTTTTCTTAGATCACTTCAATCATATTGAATTGAACATGAATTGTTCGTCCGTGCGCCATGTATTTTCTGGTGGGGAAGAACTAAGCTCAGGGTTAGTTAGACGATTTCAGCAGAAATGGAATTATAGTGGACAAGTGAAATTAACCAACTTTTATGGCCCAACTGAAGCCACTATTTATGTCAATGCATTTGATATTCAGCCTAATCAAGAATTTGTTTCTATTGGGCAGCCAATACAGAACACGCAATTATATGTATTAGACCAAAATCAACGCTTGCAATCAATAGGAATTGAGGGTGAGTTATATATTGGTGGTGCTGGTTTAGCACGTGGATACTTAAATCGTCCGAATCTTACAGCTGAAAAATTCGTTTCGCACCCATTTCGATTGGGGGAACGACTATATCGAACAGGAGATTCAGTAAGATATCTAACTGATGGAAATATAGAATTTATAGGTAGAATGGATCATCAAGTCAAAATGCGTGGTTTTAGGATTGAATTAGGTGAAATTGAAGCCACTTTAGAAAAATGTTCGTTTATTAAAGAGGCTGTCGTATTAGTTAGAGAAGATCGTCCAGATGATCAACGATTGGTTGCATATGTAATAAGCGATGGAAATACCCAAGAGTGGAGAGAGTATTTACAAAACCAATTACCGAATCATATGATTCCAGCGCACTTTATAGAGTTAGAACATTTCCCGCTTACTCCAAATGGGAAAATTGACCGAAAGGCCTTGCCAGCACCTGATGAGCAAGCTATTGAAGATTTAAATGTGCTACCCCGGACGCCATCGGAAGAGCTTATTGCCTCGGTTTGGAGTCAAGTGTTAGGAACAGAAAATATTGGTATTCAGGATTCCTTCTTTGAACGTGGTGGGCACTCACTACTTGCTACTCAAATCGTCTCTCGATTGCAAGAACTGTTCCAAATTAAAATTCCATTACGTGAACTTTTCAAGCACGATACAGTGGAAGCATTGGCGAAACGAGTGGATCAGTTACGAAAAGAAGATAAAAAACGAGAGGTTGCTCCTCTTGTACCTATGAAACGAGAAGAAGTTATCCCACTTTCCTATGCGCAGAAACGTCTATGGTTTATTGATCAATTAATGCCAAATAGTGCTATGTACAATATTCATGCAGCGTGTCGCTTAACAGGTAAATGGTCAATTGAAGCATTGGAGGTCGGATGGAATCAATTGTTGGAGCGTCATGAATCATTAAGGACGACAATTCTAGAACAAGAGGGTGAACCTTTTCAACAGGTTCAATCTCATGTGTTCAGACATATTCCTCAAACGAATCTAACAGATCTTTCTTTGGAAGATAGGGAAAAAGAAATGAAACGGCTCATTCAAAACGAGGCGGAGGAACCATTTCATTTTGGACAAGATCCTCTGATTCGAACACGAATATTGAAAGTGGACAGGGAAGAATGGGTTCTCATTTGTACGATGCATCATATTATTTCAGATGGATGGTCAATGGGAATCTTACTTGAAGAATGGATGGCTTTTTATGAAGGAGCACTAACCGGAAAACCAGTGGAATTGAAGGAGTTATCTATCCAATATGCAGATTTTGTCATGTGGCAGAAGGAATGGCAAAAAGAGGAGAATTTGAATCAGCACCTTCAATATTGGAAGGAAGAATTATCTGGGGAACTACCGGTTTTACAATTACCGATGGATCGTCCTCGACCTGCAGTTCAAACCCATCGTGGTGCAAGTCAGTCCTTAATAGTGGCGAATTCCCTACAGGAAAAGCTCAAAGATTTAAGTCTGCAAGAAGGATGCACTTTATTTATGACATTGATGGCAGCGTATCAAAGCTTCCTTTCTCGTTATACAGGACAGGACGACATTATAGTTGGAAGCCCAATCGCTAATCGAAATGTGAAAGAGATTGAGGGATTAATTGGATTCTTTGCAAATACGTTGGTTTATCGAGCTGATTTCAGTGAAAATCCGACGTTCCAAGAACTTTTGTCGCAGGTAAGAAAAAAAGCGTTAAAAGCATACGAGTATCAGGACATCCCATTTGAGAAAGTGGTAGAATCCGTAAAACCTGAACGGAATACAAGTCATTCACCAATATTCCAAACTATGTTTACTTTACAGAATACGAAACAAGAGTTTCTTCAGCTATCTGAAAGACAAATGGAACTCATGGAAAGCCATGCTTCTGTTGCCAAATTTGATTTGAGTTTATTTGCTTCTGAGACGGAAGAAGGATTATCACTAACCTTTGAATATAATACTGATTTGTTTAATGATACAACCATTGAACGTATGGCAAGTCATTTTAAACATTGGTTAAATCAAATTGTCTCTCATCCAAAATGTGTACTATCAGAACTGAATATGTTATCGAAAGTAGAATATAAGCAACTACTAGAGGAATGGAATAAATCGCGTGTTATAGATATGGAAGAAAGTACGATTCATAAAATGTTTGAAGAACAGGTGAAAAAAACACCAGAAGCAATTGCAGTAGTGTGCGAAGATGAAGAACTAACATATCGAGAGTTGGACGAACGCTCGAATCAGTTGGCACATTATTTACAAAAAAATGGTGTAACATGCGAATCATTAGTTGGCATTTGCGTTACACGTTCATCCGAGATGATTGTCGGTCTCTTAGGAATTATAAAGGCGGGAGGAGCATATGTCCCAATTGATCCAGCGTATCCGGAAAGTCGACTGCAGTACATTTTAGAAGATGCTCAAATAAAGGTACTGGTGACACAGGAAAAGTTACAACAAAAAATGTTTATACCTAAATTCGTCAACGTGATTTGTATTGATCGTAATCGAGCAGAAATAGAACAAGAAGTAACTACGGTATGTACGAGTGAAGTGACGGGCGATAACTTAGCCTATATTATTTATACTTCAGGTTCCACTGGAAATCCAAAGGGAGTAATGATTGAGCACAGGAATACAGTAACAATGATTCATTGGGCGCATCACACGTATTCCCGAAAGGAATTAGCGGGAGTGTTAGCTTCAACTTCGCTATCTTTTGATTTATCCGTTTTTGAGGTATTTGTTCCCTTAACGATGGGTGGTAAGGTGATTGTCACTGAAAATGCTCTACATCTGGAGAAGTTGTCTTCCAAAGGTGTAACTTTGGTTAATACTGTGCCATCGGCAGCAAAGGAACTGGTTCGAGCAAAAACAATCCCTTCTTCGGTAAAGGTGATGAATTTGGCTGGAGAACCATTGCCATATTCGCTTGTTCAAGATTTATACGAGAGAAGTACGATTGAAAAGGTGTACAACCTATATGGACCGTCCGAAGATACTACGTATTCCACGTATATGGAATTAGAAAATGGTGTCATGCATAGGGTCCCACCAATTGGTAAACCAATATTCAATACAGAAGTATATGTACTAAGTGCTGAACAAAAAATGGTTCCAATTGGTGTAGTTGGTGAGCTATACATTGGTGGATCAGGATTAGCACGTGGATATTTAAAGCGACCTGACTTAACGAAAAATCGTTTTATACCGCATCCGTTTAAAGAAGGAGAGCGAGTATACCGGACGGGAGATCTAGTAAGGTATTTGCCGGATGGAAATTTGGAGTATGTTGGACGAATCGATCATCAAGTAAAAATTCGTGGGTTCCGGATTGAACTAGGAGAAATTGAAGCGACATTACAAAGGCATACATTAGTTAACGAATCTATTGTGATGGTGCGGGAAGATTATCCTGGCGATCTGCGTTTGATCGCCTATGTTGTAGGAGGCGGGGATGCTCAAAAGTGGCGTGATTATCTCAAGGATCAACTACCAAATTATATGATCCCAGCCTATTTTGTTGGATTAAATGCATTTCCACTCACTCCTAATGGGAAAATTGATAGGAAGGCCTTACCAGCACCAGAGAAACAGGAGATAGCAAGTGGTTATATTGCTCCTCGTACGTCTACGGAAAAAACAATCGTTTCGATATGGCATGAAGTTTTAGGTATGGAAAACATCGGAATTCAAGATTCGTTTTTTGAAATTGGTGGCCATTCACTACTCGCTACGCAAGCTGTTTCCAATCTTAAAGAGGCTTTTGGAATCGAGATACCATTGCATGATTTATTTATGTTTCATACGGTGCAGCAATTGGCAGAACAGATTGATCAATTGCTCGATAACAAAAATCAAGAAATGCAGAATGATAGTAAGGAGAATGTAAGTCTTCAAGACTATGTTCAAAAAGAAGCAGAAGTGAGTAATGATGAAGAATTACTGGAACTACTTAAGCAATTAGAGGAGCTATCAGAGGAAGAAGCACAAGGGATATTCGAGAGTAATTTGATTGAGGAAGGGGTAAAAAAATGAGAAGTGATTTACTTGCAAAGCTGAGTTCACTTTCTCCTGAGAAGAGAGCATGGCTTCAGAAGCAAATGCAAAAAAAGGAGAATAAAGAAGCACTCCCGTTGTCTTATGCACAACAACGTTTGTGGTTTATGGACAGATTTAACCCAAACAGTTCTTTATATAATATTCCAACAGTATGGCATCTAAAAGGAAATTGGATACCTGAAGCATTAGAAAAGGGATTCAATCGACTCATTGAACGCCATGAATCATTACGAACTGTTTTTAAAGAAGTAGGAGAACAACCTGTGCAACAAATTGTCGAATTCCTTCCTAGAGCATTACCTGTAAGAGATTACTCTCAACTTCCTCTAGAAGTAAAAGAAAAAGAGGTAGATAGTTTAATTGCGAGAGAAGCGCAAGAACCATTTGATTTAATGAATGGTCCTTTAATTCGTAATCAGCTTGTTCAATTAGAGAAGGATGAATGGTTATTACTGTGTACGATGCATCATATTATTTCTGATGCTTGGTCCATTGGTATATTCATGAATGAATTCCTTGCTTTCTATGAAGAAGAAACGGGCGGAAATCCTGCTAAATTAAGTTCACTATCCATTCAATATGCAGACTTTGCGAAGTGGCAAAAGGAGTGGTTGCAAGGTGATGTGCTAAATCGTCAGCTTACGTATTGGCAGGAAGAATTGTCTGGTGAACTTCCTATCTTACAACTGCCAGTGGATCGACCTCGACCGGTTAAGCAGACTTACTCTGGGGCTACGCATCATGTAATTTTTCCTTATAAATTGCTCAGTCAATTGAAGGATATAGGTCGACAAGAAGGATCTACTTTATTTATGACTTTAATGGCCGCATACCAGAGCTTTCTTGCTCGTTATACGGGACAAAAAGATATTCTAGTTGGTAGCCCGATTGCAAATCGGAACCATAAGGGAGTAGAAGGATTAATTGGTTTCTTTGTTAATACGTTGGTCTATCGATCAGATTTGAGTGGCACCCCTACTTTTCGAGAGGTTTTGAACCAAACAAAGAAAAAGGCGTTAAAAGCATACGAATATCAAGATATCCCATTTGAAAAAGTGGTAGAAGCTGTGCAACCTGAACGAAGTATGAGTCATTCCCCTATATTTCAGACCATGTTTACGCTACAGAATATAAAACAAGAACGACTTGATTTGCCTGATAGAAGTATTGAAATGGTAGAAAGTAATATGTCTATTGCTAAATTTGATTTGAGCTTAACTGCCTATGAAGTGGAAGAAGGTCTATTCGTCTCATTTGAATACAACACGGATTTATTTGATAGTAGTACCATTGCGCGTATGGCAGTACATTTTGAGAACTGGCTAAATGAAATCACGTATCATCCAGATGAATCATATACAAAGCTGTCAATGTTATCGGATACTGAGCAAAAACAACTCCTAGAAGAATGGAATGATACGGACGTAGTTTATGGTCATGATTGTATGATTCATGAGCTATTTGAGCAGCAAGTTGCACGTACACCTAATGCAGTGGCGGTAGTTTATGAGGGTGGAAAGCTAACGTATCAAGAACTGAATGAAAAATCGAATCAATTGGCACATTTTCTACAAAAACGAGGTATCGGACCTGAATCATTGGTTGGTATATGTATTGAACGTTCTCCTGATATGATTATTGGTCTCTTTGGGATTTTGAAGGCAGGTGGGGCTTATGTCCCACTGGACCCAAGTTATCCCGAAAACCGCCTAAGATATATTTTGGAGAATTCACAAATTCAAGTGCTGTTAACAAAAGAAACACTACAGGACTGGTTACCTAAAGATATTCAAGCAATTTGTTTAGACCGGGATCAAGTGATGATTTCTAAAGAGAGTAATTTAGCTCCGGTAAGTGGAGTAACAGCAAATAACTTAGCTTATATTATATACACTTCGGGTTCGACGGGAAATCCAAAGGGGGTAATGATTGAACATCATTCCGTTATCAATCGCCTACAGTGGATGCAGAAAAAATATCCATTGTCCGAGGAGGATACAATCCTACAAAAGACACCGTTTTCGTTCGATGTTTCTGTCTGGGAATTATTTTGGTGGTCATTTGTAGGAGCACGTGTTTGTTTACTTCCACCAGGAGGGGAGAAAGATCCTGCGGTGATTGAGGAGTATATTGAACGATACCGTGTATCCACCATGCACTTTGTTCCGTCGATGTTATCTACTTTCTTAGATTATATGGAACTATATAATTCGAAAAGGGATGTCTCGTCTTTAATTCAAGTTTTTACTAGTGGAGAAGCGTTAAACACTGAGCAGGTTCGCCGGTTTAAGGGAATCTTTTACAATGCTCAGCAAACAAAGTTAATTAACTTATATGGTCCTACTGAAGCAACTGTGGATGTGACTTATTACGATTGTGATTTAGAAAAAGAACCAATGCTTATTCCAATTGGTCGTCCGATTGATAATACAGAGTTGTATGTGTTAGATCAATATCAACAAGTGGTCCCGATTGGTGTGGCAGGGGAACTTTACCTTGGAGGAGTAGGATTAGCACGTGGCTACTTCAATCGACCGGATTTAACTACTGAACGTTTTATTCCGCATCCCTTTAAGGACGGGGAACGATTATATCGAACGGGTGACTTGGTGAGATATATGAATGATCGTAACTTAGAATATATTGGAAGAATAGATAACCAAGTTAAAATTAGAGGATTCCGAATTGAATTGGGAGAAATTGAAGCAGCTTTACATGATCACTCATCTGTAAAAGAGGCAGTCGTGTTGGTGAAGGAAGATCGACCAGGAGATAAGCAGTTAATAGCTTATGTAGTGGGTGAAGGCGATACTGGGGAGTGGCGTGAATATCTCAAGAAGCAACTGCCACATTATATGGTTCCGGCATACTTTTTCAAAATTGAAGGTATGCCACTCACTCCAAATGGTAAGGTGAATCGGAAAGCCTTACTGGAATTAGAAGAACAGTTCATAAGTGAAGATATTACTTCATCACGAACACCAGTGGAGGAGCTTATCGTTTCCGTTTGGAGCCAAGTGTTAGGAATAAAAAATATTAATGTTCAGGATTCCTTTTTTGAAATCGGTGGTCATTCACTACTAGCTACTCAAGTAGTTTCACGTTTACAGGGAATTTTTCAAATCGAATTACCAGTACGTGAACTATTTGAATATACAACGGTGGAGTCACTGGCAAAGCGATTAGAACAGTTACGTAAAGGAGATAAAAAACGAGAGATTCCGCCGCTAATACCAATGAAACGAGGAGAAGCTATCCCACTATCTTATGCCCAACAACGCTTATGGTTCATTGATCAATTTACACCTAATAGTGCCCTTTACAATATGCCAATGGTATGCCGCCTTACAGGAAATTGGCTACTTGAAGCATTGGAAACGGGATGGAACCAACTAATAGAACGTCATGAATCACTGCGGACGGTCTTTCACGAAGTGAACGGTCAACCCGTACAGCAAATTGAACCGTATGCTTTTCAATCAATTCCGAAAACGGATTTAACTATGCTTTCTTCTGAAGATCAAGAAGAAGAAGTTAAACGTTTAATTCAACAAGAAACAGAAGTGCCATTTGATTTAACAGAGGGTCCATTAATCAGGACAAGTATTTTGCGCGTGGGAGAGGAAGAATGGATACTCCTTTGTACTCTACATCATATCATTTCAGATGGATGGTCAATGGGAATCCTACTTGAAGAATGGATGGCATTTTATGAGAAAGCAACGGATGGAAAGGTAGCGGAACTTGAACCATTACCGGTTCAATATGCCGACTTTGCTCAGTGGCAAAAAGGATGGCTAAAGGAGGAGGTGCTTAATCAACAACTCCAATATTGGAGGGAAGAATTGTCTGGGGAGCTTCCTGTACTCCAACTTCCTATGGATCGCCCGCGTCCCGCAATACAAACTCATCACGGGTCGACATACACTCTGGTTCTGTCAAGCACGCTACATGATAAATTGAATGAACTTAGTCGAAAAGAAGGGGCTACACTCTTCATGACGCTTTTAGCTGCATATCAAAGTTTTCTATCTCGTTATACGGGACAAGAAGATATCCTGGTCGGAAGCCCAATTGCGAATCGGAATTATAGAGAAATTGAAGGACTAATTGGTTTCTTCGTTAACACGCTGGTTTATCGAGCTAATTTGAGTGGTAGACCGACATTTCAAGATGTACTATATCAGGTTCGTCAAAAGGCATTGAAGGCGTATGAATATCAAGATATTCCATTTGAAAAAATTGTAGAAGTTGTGCAACCGGAACGAAGTACAAGTCATTCGCCAATCTTCCAGACTATGTTCATCTTGCAAAATATGAAACAAGAGTTTCCGATGTTATCTAGTAGAAGTATTGAAATGATAGAAAGCCATAGTCCAATTGCAAAGTTTGATTTAAGTGTAATGGCAGCTGAGATGGAAGAGGGATTACTTTTTACTTTTGAGTATAATAAGGATTTATTCAATGCTACTACTATTGAACGGATGGCAGGACACTTTGAGAAATGGCTACATGAAGTTTCTTATCGCCCACAAAATCCGTTGCATGACCTAAGCATGCTATCAGAACCCGAGCGTACTTTGTTATTAGAAACATGGAATGACACTGTAATGGAAATGTCTCATCAGGGTCTTATTTGCGACAGATTTGAGGAGCAAGTAGCAAGGCGTCCGGATGCGATTGCGGTAGTTGATCAAACAAAACAGTGGACTTATGGTGAACTGGATACACAAGCAAATCAGTTGGCAAATGTTTTACGGCGAAAGGGAGTAGCCCCAGAGTCAGTGGTAGGAGTTTATCTTCCGAGGTCAGCTGAGCTAATGGCAAGTTTACTAGGCATTTTAAAAGCTGGTGGAGCTTATGTTGTTTTAGATCCGTTGTATCCAAAATCAAGGTTAGAATACATGATTGAAGATGCAGGAATTCAATTTGTAGTGACGGCGGAAGGACAAGAAGGACATTTCGCACACGTCGAAATGGTGAGGTTAGAAGAACTAACAGTGGAAAGCGTAATCGCACCTACACGTCAAATAAATCCAGAGAACTTAGCCTATATTGTTTATACCTCTGGTTCTACAGGAAAACCGAAGGGTGTCATGGTTGAAAATCGCTCATTAATGAATATGGTTTCTTGGCATCAAGAAGTTTATCATATTTCAGCAGAGGATCGTGCGACTCAGATTGCAGGGGTTGCTTTTGATTCGGCTGTCCAGGAGATTTGGCCGTATCTAACTGCTGGTGCAGCACTCTACTTGTCAACAGAGGAACTGAGAATTAATCCAGAAGCACTAAGGGACTGGCTCATTGATTCACGAATAACAGCTAGTTTTGCACCTACACCTATTCTGGAAAGACTCTTGAAATTATCTTGGCCAGATAAAACGGATCTTCGTTTTATCATTACTGGTGGGGATCAATTAACGCAGTATCCATCTAGCGATATTCCTTTTGCGGTAATTAATCAGTATGGTCCATCGGAAAATACCGTTGTTACCACAGATTGTTACGTACCTGTAGGGGTGACAACAGGTACGCCATCGATTGGTCGACCGATTGCGAATACAGAAGTTTATGTGTTAGATTCTCATCTTCAGCTAGTACCAATTGGTGTAATTGGGGATCTCTATATTGGAGGGAAGAGTCTTGCACGTGGATATGCTAATCGTCCGGATCTTACAAAGGAAAAATTTATTCCACATCCTTTCAAGTCAGGAGAACGTCTCTATTATACAGGAGACAAAGCAAGTTATCTTTCTGATGGTAATCTCCAGTTCCATGGACGTATAGATGACCAAGTGAAAATTCGTGGTTTCCGGATTGAATTGGGAGAAATAGAAGCTGTTTTGCAGGCGCATTCTTCTGTGAAAGAAGCTGTTGTATTGGCGCGAGAGGATAATCAAGGTGATAAGAGATTAGTAGCTTATGTAGTTGGTGAAGGAAGTGTCCATGAATGGCGAGAACATCTACAAACACATTTACCTAATTACATGGTTCCGACAAACTTTATTGAGATGGAATTTTTACCACTTACACCGAATGGAAAGCTTGATTTGAAGGCATTGCCTATACTTAGTGAACAATCCGCTGAAAATACTGTATACCCAAGAACTCCGCTGGAAGAACTTATTGCTTCAGTGTGGAGTCAAGTGCTAGGAATAAGAGACATTGATGTTCAGGATTCATTCTTTGAGCTCGGTGGTCACTCTCTACTTGCTACACAAGTGGTCTCACGCTTACAGGAAGTCTTTCAAATCAAATTGCCAGTACGTGAACTGTTCGAATATTCAACGGTCGAGGCATTATCGAAACGAATAGATCAGTTACGTAAGGGGAGCGAAAAACGAGAAATTCCACCATTGATGCCGATGGAACGAGGGGGAAATATTCCACTGTCTTATGCCCAACAGCGCTTATGGTTTATTGATCAATTTGCACCTAATAGTGCACTTTATAATATGCCAATGGCATGCCGTCTTACAGGGAATTGGTTACCTGAGGCATTGGAGTTGGGATGGAATCAGTTGATAGAGCGTCATGAATCTTTGCGGACTGTATTTTATGAAGAGGATGGCCATCCTATGCAGCAGATTCAACCGTACGTTTTCCGTCCGCTTCTGCAAATGGACTTAACTAAGCTTTCATTAGAGGAGCGAGAAAGAAAGTTGGAGCAATGGATTCAAACTGAAGTCGAATCTCCATTTGATTTAGAAAAAGGGCCATTGTTCCGTGGGAAACTCATAAGAATTTCAGAAGAAGAATGGGTTCTTCTGTGTAATATGCATCATATTATCTCAGATGGATGGTCGATGGAAATCTTGCTTCAAGAATGGATGGCATTTTATGAGAATGCGATTGGTGAAAAACAAGCAGAGCTGGAACCACTACCAGTTCAATATGCCGATTTTGCTCAGTGGCAAAGAGAATGGTTGAAAGATGAAGTACTATATCAACAACTTGCGTATTGGAAGGAAGAATTATCCGGTGAGTTACCAGTCTTAATGTTGCCAATGGATCGTCCGCGTCCGCCAGTGCAAACCCACCATGGATTAACTCATAATGTTTTGTTATCGCGCTCATTACTGGATAAATTAAACGAACTAAGTCGTCAAGAAGGGGCCACACTTTTCATGACCTTATTGGCATCGTATCAAAGTTTCCTTGCTCGTTATACGGGACAAACGGATATTATTGTTGGCAGCCCAATTGCAAATCGAAATTATCGAGAAATTGAAGGGCTGATTGGTTTCTTTGTCAATACATTGGTTTATCGAGCTGATTTAAGTAATGCACCGGCATTTCAAGAGTTGTTGTCTCAAGTGCGGATAAAAGCATTGAAGGCGTATGAGTATCAAGATGTTCCGTTTGAGAAAATTGTAGAGGTTATCCAACCTGAACGAAATACAAGCCATTCTCCGATTTTCCAAACCATGTTTACTTTGCAAAATACGGGACAGAAGCTACCAGAACTACATGGAAGAAATATAGAAGTAATGGAAAGTAATGCTCCTATCGCTAAGTTTGATCTAAGTTTAACTGCTGCAGAAGTGGAAGAGGGTTTATTACTTACTTTTGTTTATAGAACTGATTTATTTGACAGCTTAACTATTGAATCCATGGCTGAACATTTTGGGAACTGGTTGAATGTAATCGTGGAGAATCCTGATAAATCATTAGCTAAGTTGCCTATATTGTCAGGATTACAGCAAAAACAGTTGGAGGAGTGGAATAATGATGCTGTAGCATATCCACAGGAAAGTACGATTCATCAGCTGTTTGAAGAGCAAGTAAATCGTACACCTGATACGGTAGCAGTGGTAGATGAAAAACAGCAGTTAACGTATCGAGAGCTGAATGAAAAAGCTAATCAATTGGCCCACTATCTTCAGCAATGCGGAATTGGGAATGAATCATTGGTTGGACTTTGCTTTGAGCGTTCAGTTGAGATGATTGTTAGTATTATGGGGATTTGGAAGGCTGGAGCAGCCTATGTTCCATTAGACCCATCATATCCAGAAAGTCGCCTACGATATATTTTGGGGGACACTGGAATTCAAGTATTAGTTACGAACGAGTCATTGGAAGACTGGATACCTAAAGAAATCAAGATAGTTTGTCTAGATAGGGATCAAGCAATGATTTCAAAAGAAAGCATTTTTTCACCAAAATGTGAAGTAACAGGAGAAAACTTAGCGTATGTTATCTATACTTCGGGATCAACGGGGAATCCAAAGGGTGTCTTGATACAGCATCATTCTGTACTAAACTTGTCGCATGGTTTACAAAAAGAGGTTTTCGAACATGAGATACCATCTAACATGCATGTCGGTTTAAATGCGTCAATTGCCTTTGATGCATCTATCCAGCAATTACAAATGCTGCTTTATGGTTCAAGTTTGTATATTATTCCGAATGAAGTACGAAGTGATCCGGAGCAGTTTGTAGCTTATATTAGGGAAAACAAGTTAGAAATCTTTGATATAACACCTTCATTGCTTCAATTACTTATAGATGTCGGATTGTTAGAAACGTGCGATGGAGTTCATGTTCCAAGTAAGGTACTGGTTGGTGGTGAAGCGATTATGCCGTCATTATGGGAACAGCTAGTAGAGACTGATAAAATACAGTTTTATAATGTATATGGTCCTACAGAATGTACGGTTGATGCAACATGCTATCATATCAAAAAAGATAGTAAGAGAGTAACAATTGGGTGTCCATTGCCTAACGTCCAAACTTATGTATTAGATAGAAATAGGTTGTCAGTTCCAGTTGGTGTGATGGGCGAACTTTATATCGGAGGAGCAGGTCTAGCAAGGGGGTACTTGAATCGTCCAGAGTTAACATCCGAACGATTTATTTCTCATCCATTCAAAGAAGGCGAGAGGTTATATAGAACAGGCGATCTTGTGAGATATCTTCCTGATGGTAATATAGACTACTTAGGAAGAATGGATAATCAAGTGAAGATTAGAGGATTTCGAATCGAACTTGGGGAGATTGAGTCGACTTTACAAGAGCATGACTTGGTAAAAGAGGTAGTTGTAATAGTTAGGGAAAATCAGTCGGGAGATAAGAGGTTAGTAGCTTATGTAGTGGGCGAAGGTAGTGTAGAAGAATGGCGAGAGTATCTTAAAACAAAACTGCCAATCCATATGATACCTTCCTACTTTGTCGAAATGAAAGAATTACCGCTAACCATAAATGGAAAGGTTGATCGGAAATCGTTACCTATACCAGATTATCAAGGAACACAAGAAGGCTACGCGGCCCCAAGAAATGAACGTGAACATAAGCTTTCTATGATTTGGGAACGTGTGCTAGGTTCAAAACGTATTGGTATTTATGATAACTTTTTTGAAATT
This sequence comes from Bacillus sp. 22475, assembly GCF_052044835.1. Classification (NCBI taxonomy): domain Bacteria; kingdom Bacillati; phylum Bacillota; class Bacilli; order Caryophanales; family Bacillaceae; genus Bacillus; species Bacillus sp. 22475. The sequence goes on from NZ_JBQENW010000008.1 coordinate 211,209, forward strand.
GGTGGAGATTCAATTCTTAGCATTCAGATTGTCTCTCGCGCAAAGCAAGCTGGTTTACAGTTGACACCAAAACAACTATTTGAACACCAAACGATTGCTGAGTTGGCGCAAGTAGTCAAAGAAGAACAAGGTGTACAAGCTGAACAAGGAATTATAACTGGAGAGACGATACTTACACCTATTCAGCAAAGGTTTTTTGCACAAAATCATCCTAATCCACATCATTGGAATCAATCCATGTTCTTTAGAACGAAAGAAAAATTGGACATAGGATCACTGGAAAAGGCAGCGCGTAACCTTCTACTTCATCATGATGCCCTGCGTTTAAGATATGAACGTTTACCTAATGGGACTTGGGAACAGTGGAATGAAGGAATTGAAGAACAATTGATGCTGACTGTCATTTCATTAGACGAAGTGCCGGAAGCGGATTGGCATGAAGTTATTCAAAAAGAGATTAATGTTGCACAAGAAAGATTGAATTTACATGATGGTCCTTTAATGAGAATGGTGTATTTTGATGAAGGTGAGAAGACTGGCCGATTATTTTGGACAATTCATCACTTAGCCGTGGATGGTGTTTCTTGGCGAATTTTATTGGAAGATTTGCAAAGAGCATATACGCAAGCAGTCCAAGGGCAAAAAATTCAATTACCTATGAAGAGTACATCTTTTAAAGAATGGTCGGAGAAATTACAACATTACGCTCAAACTGGAATATCAAAAGAAGTGCTACATTACTGGGAGCAGCAGGTTGAACAAGACGTAGTTATACTGCCAGTAGATGGTACTATAAGTAATCCAGTAAGCGCAGTAACTGAGGAAATTACTGTGGTGTTAAACGAGAATGAGACCCGTATGTTATTGCAAGAGACTTTAAGCACTCACCGTGTCCAAATCAATGAAGTATTATTAGCAGCATTGGTACAAGCTACAGCAGCATGTACGGGGCAGCCGATATTAAGCGTAGATTTAGAGGGACATGGTCGAGAAGAGATTATTGAAGATGTTGATTTATCGAGAACCGTGGGATGGTTTACAAGTATTTACCCAGTTCATTTAAATATTACTAATGCTAATACGCCAATTGCAGCATTAAAAGCAGTTAAAGAACAAGTTCGCAAAATTCCTAATAAGGGTGTTGATTATGGGGTGTTGCGTTACATGAACACAACAATGTGTGAGCCATTAAGCTCCCAATATACACCGTCTATTAGTTTTAACTATCTTGGACAATTTGACCAAATGTTTTCTAGCGATGCAATGTTTATTCCAGAGAACGAATTTAAGCGTTTAGATCATGCTGCCGGTTCCAAGCGATCGCATGTAATTGATGTAATTGGGGTTGTAACGGATGGAAAACTTCAGTTCACTTGGGTATACAATGTTGGACAATTTGCCAAATCAACGATTCAAAGTATTGCACAGAATATGCTATATCAACTGAGTAGATTGATTCAATCTTCAGATAGAGAATCTGCACTGACCATTTCGGATTTTGCAATGGCTAATCTTAGCCAAGAAGGTTTGACAAATGTACTAAACAAAATGCATCGTGGAAAGAACAATCAGATTACTGATTTATATCCACTATCACCTTTGCAAGAAGGTATGATTTTCCACACATTGCATGATCAAGGGGATGAACATGTTGCACCGTATATAGTGCAATTGAGTTTTATGATTCAAGGAGAAATGGATATTCCTACTTTTGAGCAGGCGTGGAAATCTGTAATTCAGCGGCATGAAATTTTTCGTACAGCATTTGTATGGGACGAAATTGAAGAACCTGTACAAGTGGTGTATGAAAATATCCCATTTAAAGTGAACAAAGAAGACTGGTGTACAATGACAAGTGAAGAGATAGAAGAAAAAAGAAAAGTCTTTTTGGCATTAGATCGAAAACAAGCCTTCCAATTTGATAAAGCACCATTGATGCGGGTAACAGTCATTCAAGAAGGTGAGGAAGAATATCGGATTGTTTGGACACATCACCATATTTTACTGGATGGATGGAGTTTACCATTGGTCTTTAATGAATTACTTACAGTCTATCAGAAGAGAATGAATGGAGAAGCTGTAAAGTTACCTAAATCCTCACCATATAAGAAATATATCCAATGGCTCAGAGAACAAGATAAGGAGCAGGCGGAACAATTCTGGAGAGAGAAGCTAAAAGGTTTTACTGCACCAACTTTACTGGGCTTAGAAAGTAAAGAGGAAGAAAAAGGTTACACAGAGAAGGTTACGTATTTATCAGAAGAGCAGACTCAAGAGTTACAAGGATGGGCGAAACGAAATAAACTTACTTTGAGTACAGTAATTCAAGGTGCATGGGCATATCTCATGAGCCGATATAGTGGAGAAAATGACATTGTCTTTGGTGTAACAAGCTCAGGGCGTTCTACGGAGATTATTGGTATTGAAAACATCGTAGGTCCTTTCATTACAACGTCACCGACGCGAATTCAATTGATGGATGATATAAAAGTAATAGATTGGTTGCAGAAGTTACAAGAGGAAGAGATAGAAAGAAGACAATATGAGTATGCTTCTTTGACAGAGATTCAGGGGTGGAGTGAGGTTCCTAGAGGTACACCGCTGTTCAATTGTTTATATGTGTTTGAAAATTATCCAGTGAAAGAAGAATCTTCAGAAAATCTGGAAATTGGTGAATTGAAAGGGGTAGAACAAACTCACTATCCATTAGGATTGGCTGTAGTTCCAGGAATTCAGTTATCGTTAAAGTTAATGTATGACCGTAGTAAGTTTAATAGAGTAACCATTGAACGAATGCTGGGTCATTTACACAAAGTGTTAATGCAAATGCTCAAAAACATTAATCAAAATCTATCGGAGCTAGTATATATTACGGAGGCTGAACAAAGAAAGCTATTGGAAGAATGGAATAATAATGCTATATCCTATCCACGTGAGAATGTAATTCATCAACTATTCGAAGAGCAAGTAAATCGTACACCTGACGCGGTGGCAGTGGTAGATGAAAAACAGCAACTAACGTATCGAGAGCTGAATGAAAGAGCTAATCAATTAGCCCATCATTTACAGAAATGTGGAATTGGGACAGAGTCATTAGTTGGCCTCTGCTTTGATCGATCAGTTGAGATGATTGTTGGTCTCATGGGAATTTGGAAGGCTGGAGCAGCCTATGTTCCATTGGATCCATCGAATCCAGAAAGCCGCCTGCAATATATTTTACAAGACACGGGAATTAAAGTGTTAGTTACAAATGAGGTATTACTAGGATGGATACCTAAAGACATCAAGACAGTTTGCCTAGATAGGGACCAAGCAATGCTTTCTCAAGAAAGCAAACTTTCACCAATATGTGAGGTAACAGGGGAAAACTTAGCGTATGTTATCTATACTTCTGGTTCGACAGGGAATCCAAAGGGGGCTTTAGTACAGCACCATTCTGTAATAAACCTATCCTATGGTTTACAAAAAGAAGTTTTCTTACATGACATACCTAGTAATATGCGTGTCGGTTTGAATGCGTCAATTGCCTTTGATGTATCTATTCAGCAATTACAAATGTTGCTTTATGGCTCAAGTTTATATATTATCCCAAGTGAAGTTCGCACTAATCCGGAACAATTTGTGTCTTATATTAGGGAGAATAAATTGGAAATGTTTGATATGACACCTTCATTACTTCAATTACTTATAGATGGAGGATTGCTAGAAATAAGTGGTGATGTTCATGTACCAAGTAAGATATTAGTCGGTGGTGAAGCAATCATGCCGTCATTATGGGAACAGCTAGTAGAGACCGAAAAAATTGATTTTTATAACGTATACGGTCCTACAGAATGTACGGTTGATGCAACGTGTTATCATATTCAAACAGATAGTAAGAGAGTTACAATTGGACGTCCGTTGCCGAACGTTCAAACTTATGTATTGGATGAAAATTTGTTACCTGTTCCAGTTGGTGTAACAGGTGAGCTATATATCGGTGGTGCAGGTATAGCGAGAGGATACTTGAATCGTCCAGAATTAACAGCAGAGCGATTTATCCGTCATCCATTTAATGAAGAAGAGCGTTTATATCGTACGGGAGATTTGGTTCGTTATTTACCTGATGGTAATTTAGATTACCTGAGAAGAATTGATAATCAAGTGAAAATTAGGGGCTTTCGTATTGAACTTGAAGAGATTGAAGCGAATCTAGAGAGGCATCCATTGGTAAAAGAAGCAGTAGTTTTGGTAACAGAGGATAAATTAGGAGAGCAGAGATTGGTTGCTTATGTAGTTGGAGATGGAAGTATGCATGATTGGCGTGAATATCTCAAGAGACAAGTACCGAATTATATGGTTCCTGCACACTTTATTAAGGTAGACGAGATTCCTCTTACAACGAATGGAAAAGTTGATCGAAAGGCATTGAACAATTTAACTATTCAAAGAGAAAATAACTTCTCTACACCAATCATTCCAAGGGATGAAATTGAATATCAGTTGATTAAAATCTGGCAGGATGTGTTACAGATAGAAGATGTCTATGTAAATGATGATTTCTTTAATAGAGGGGGACACTCTCTCCTTGTAATTAAACTAGTTTCAAAAATTAGGGAGAAGTTTGGAAAAGAGATTAAGGTGTCTACATTGGTTAAGAATCCAACAGTGGAAGGAATCGCATGCCTTATTCGTGATAAGTATGATATGACGAAATCAGTATCAGCGCTGGTTCCACTGCAAGAATCAGAAAAAAGACCTTTCTTCTGCGTTCATCCGTTTATGGGGAATGTATTCTGTTACATTCAACTAGCAAGATTACTTAAGAACCATTGTTCATTTTATGGTTTACAGAATCCTCTTATAGAAAAGAAAGAAATTGACGAGTTGACCTTGCCGGAAGTAATTCAATTTTACATCGAAGAAATAAAAAGTGTTCAGCCAGAAGGTCCATATCGTCTTGGAGGATGGTCTTTAGGCGGTGCAATTGCTTATAAAGTCGCAACTGTACTAAGGAGTCAAGGTGAGGAAGTTGAGTTGTTGGTACTAATGGATACAAAAGTACCATCAGAGCAGGATTATAAAACAAGAGAAGAAATGCTCTCATATATATATGAGCATTTCATTCCTAGAGATTTTACTGAGCAGGAAGAAGGCCTCATCCATAAACAAGATATGCTTGTAGAGCGATTAATTATGGAGGGAGTACTCCCGCCTGATGCAGATCTTATGAATTTGAAGCAAGTTATCAATGCTCATAGGAAATGCCTGAATATAATGGCAGAGCATGATTTAATACCATACTCTGGAGAAGTTCTCTACTTTAGTGCTGAGGAAGGAAAAGAGTTGTTTACAGAATGGGGACCTTTATTAAAAGGAAGAGTAAATATGTATTCTGTTCCTGGATCACATGAAGAAATAGTGGATTCACCTGCAGTTGAAAAAATAGCTATGTATGTACTAAATGAATTTGAAGGAATAAAAGAAACATCCCTTTCATTAACGGAAAAGTAGAGAGCACAAAAGATGTAACGCTTATGAATGAAAAGGGCAGCCCAATAACTGCAAACAAGTGTAGGCAATGATGAATATATCAAGAGCATTATTTTTTAAGGGGATAGTGCAAAAATTACTTGATAGATACATATAAACCTATATGAGTTGCTCAAAGTATGATGTAAATGCTCTGAATTCTTTGTAATAGAAGAGAATACCTTGATGATATAACTGAGGAAAGGTGTATATTTTCATTGATATGTAAATATGCACCTTTCCTATTGTATATGAAAGTTAATAAAGTTAATTTGAATTTCTGTAACGTACATATATGAAGCCATTCTTTAAAAAAGGACGTGATTTATCATACAAATTCACGCTGTGAAAATACCAAAGAATATTGAAAGTCATTTGTTTAAGAAACTTAGTAACTTGGTTTCAAATGGGAAGAAAGAGCGAATGAAGCGATTATTAAATTCATGCGACATTAATAGGACCCTGATAGGGGATTTACTAATCCGATCTCTAATCTGCCAAAAGTATAAAATTAATAATGAAGAAATTAGATTTATATATAATGAGTATGGAAAACCTTTTGTTGAAAACTTTTCTGACTTTCATTTTAATGTGTCACATTCAGGAGAATGGGTGGTTTGTACTACTGCTAATTTTAATGTGGGTATTGATATAGAAAAAGTTTCAGAAATAGAGGCTTTTAAATTAGCAAAAGAATTTTTTTCAGCGAAAGAATTTTATGATATATCTAATATGAATTCTGATGAACAAATTAATTATTTTTATGATTTATGGACATTAAAAGAAAGTTATATCAAAACGATTGGAAAAGGGCTTTATATCCCGTTAAATTCATTCTCTATAAAAAAAGAATCACGAACTTCAATTTCATACAAGCATATACCTAAAAACTTTTACTTTAAACAATATAACATTGATCCAAATTATAAGTTATCTGCTTGTGCAACAAGAGATGAATTTCCGCAAGAGATAATAATTAAAGACATTTATACAATTTGCCAAACTATATACAAATTTGAAAGTAAGGAGAAAATCAATGCAGAAGACTAAACTTTTTTGCTTTCCACATGCTGGGGGATCTGCGTTTAACTACGCAAAATGGAAAAATTACTTTAATCCATATATTGAAGTAGTCCCGATAGAATTAGCTGGTAGAGGATATAGAATTGAAGAAAGCTTGTACCAAGGTATGGAAGAGGCCGTAAATGATGCCTACACTAGTATAGTTAAGCAAATAGATGCTTCGCCGTACATTCTATTCGGGCATAGCATGGGGAGTTTGATTGCCTATGAAGTAGCCAGGAAAATACAGGATTCTAATAACGAATTACCTGAATTTCTTGTTTTGTCCGGTAGAAACCATCCAAATAGTAAAATAAAAAATATCCGATATAATCTTCCTAATGAACAATTTAAAAGAGAAGTTATTGCAATGGGAGGTACACCATCTGGGGTACTTCAATCAGAAGAATTAATGGAGATTTTTCTCCCTATTTTAAGAGCAGATTTTAAGATTGTCGAGACATACATTCATGATAATAATATACAACCATGTGATATTGATTTTCTTATATTTAATGGGAAAAATGATGAATTTACTACATATAATCAAGTAATAAAATGGAAGCAATATACAAGTAAAACGTGTACTTTTCATTCTTTTGAAGGTAGTCATTTCTTTCTAAATGAAAATATTGAAGAAATAGCAAAGAGTATTATAGGAAAGTTAAATTCTAAAAGATTATCAACTAGTTTTTAGAGGTTTTCTTTCATCATCAGACAGTCGTTGGATAACTGGTGAGTCAATTGATGCAATTTGTGAATCTTGCTTATAATGCTAATTGTAAGTATTATGTACTTTAAAACCAAAACTTTCTCAATTTAATGTTGAGAAAGTTTTGGTTTTTATTATTCTAGTAGTAATCACTTTTTAAAGTTATAGAAATTTAAAAATAAAGTATTGTATACATGTAAGTATGATTAAAAATGAAAAGTTGTAAATGCTAAATTTAATTAAATACGCCTTACTCTCTTTAACATTGGCCTGAATGAATAGTTTATAGGAGATTACACTGGCTAAAGATGCGATAATTGTTCCAAGCCCTCCAATATTTACTCCTAGTAATAAAGCTTTCCAATCAGAAGTAAAGTTTGATAGAAGAATTGAAGTAGGAAAATTGCTAATCAATTGACTCAAAATATGGAACTAAAGAAGACTGAAGTATCTCCTCTTAAATTAGCGCGAGCAAATGTCTCCAGCGCATCCGAATGGGAAATGTTTCCGATAAAAATAAAAAAACCGACAAAGGTTATTAGAAGAAAGTAATCGATCTTAAAAAGTAAGTTTCTATCTAACGTAAATGCAGCTATCAATGTGACTATTAGCGCAATGTAATAATCAATGACACCAAAAATAGATGCAATGATAGTGATAAGTATCAAAATCCAGACGGTAGCTTTTTTTCGATTTTTCACGGTAATTACAGGTAGTTCTATTTTCAAATCTGTTTTTTGAAGTTTTTGAGTAAATATAAATAACAAACTGATTCCAAGTACAGCTAAAAGCAGGATTGAACCTAAAAATGGGATGAGCTTAATTCCATAGTAAGAATATAGATATAAATTTTGTGGGTTTCCCATAGGCATCAAGCTACTGCCGATGTTTGCCGCAATTGTCTGCAGGATGATTGTATCCATCATGTTCATTTTTGTTTTTTTACTAATGACAAGTGTTATTGGTACAAAAGTGAGGAGGGCGACATCATTTGTTACAACCATAGAGCAAATAAAGCATAACAAAATTAGAATAATAGATATTGACCTGCTGTTATTGCATTTATTTAAAATCGCAACGGCAAGTTTGTCTAATATCTTTAGCTGTTCCAAGGCCTTAATGGCCACCATTAGATTAAATAAGCTAATTAACACTTCAAAGTTAATATATTCAATCTTTGGTGAATGTATTAAGCAGCTTACAATTGCTAGTATCAGTGAAATGGTAAGCACTAAATCCTTTTTTAAAAATTCGAATTTCATAAGGAGTCTTTTTTTATTTTGAACGAATACTATTTCTTTCACAATACACCACCTGTAATCTATGTTAGTAAATATACGTTTTTTGGGATAACTCGATATTGCTAGAAAAGAGGATGTCATAAGGTCCTAAATAAGAGTTTTGTAATGTTTCATCCCTTCAACAAAATCCTTTTTTTCTTAGTGTCTTTCATGTTGTAAATATGTGCAATATAGACGAATCCAACTAGGGGGATTAATTGAGAAAACAAATGTTTTTTGTATGATACCATAAATAAATTAAATGCTTTATTTTTTTAAATATTCTTATAATATTCTATTGATTCTTGATTTCAAATCCTTTATATGAACTTCTAAAAGAGAAAAGTATGCATGTTTTTATGAAGAAAATAGAGGCTTGTCAAAGGTTAGGTAGAACAAAATCTGCGACGTTTGGATACTGTATAAAATTCACAAAATCTCAGTGTTTTTTAGATGAAAAAAACTTAAAATATTTTTTGTTTTTATAAAAATCTGTACTTTTTCGTAACATTTTGTACTTTTAATTATAAATTAAAGACAAGCTTCTCTTAGTTAAAGATTGAAAGCGCTTTATAGGTTTTTCGTGAAATTTTTACCTAGCCTATTTTTGAGATTAGTAGTAAGAAAGGAGATATTTCCATGTTCTTAAGAAAATTAACAAAAAACCAGTTAATCACTATTGATTATTATGATTTAAATGTAAATCACCGGTAAACGAAACAAACATAATAGTACAACAACATTAGTGGATAAGAATATTAGTTTTGCAGAAGGGGATAGAGCATCGTGTGTATAAATGATAAGTTTTTAGAAAATTCAGTTTTGTAGTTGCGTATTGCGATGTTTGTTTAAACAGGCCAATTCTATTCATATAGAAAATTTTTATCCTTGTTTTATTTGAATATGAATGAGGTATTTATGCCAAGGAATATAGGTGATTTTATATAGATTATGATAGATAAATTTTTGGTATGGAGTGATAATATGGAAAGATTTTTTGTAGAGTTAGTCGGATCAACAAATGATTTTTTATGGTCTAAATTGTTAATTATTATGCTTGTTATTTGCGGAATTTATTTTACATTTAAATTGAATTTTGTACAGTTTCGAATGTTAAAAGAGATGATCCGTGTATTAATGGAGGGGAAAAGTGGTTCTAAAGATCAAATCTCTCCTTTTCAAGCGTTTTGTATTGGTATGGCAGCCCGCGTTGGAACAGGGAATATCACAGGAATTGCGATTGCAATTGCATTAGGTGGTCCTGGAGCTGTATTTTGGATGTGGATTATTTCTATTATTAGCTCGGCCTCCAGTTTTGTCGAAAGCACATTAGCACAGATATATAAAGTAAAAGATAAAACTGGTTTCCGTGGTGGTCCATCCTATTATATGGAAAAAGGGTTGAATAAACGTTGGATGGGAGTATTATTCTCTATTTTAATCACAATTACTTTTGGTCTTGTATTCAATTCAGTACAATCAAATACAGTTACAATTGCTTTTCAAAACTCATTTGGTACAGATCGTCTAACAGTTGGGATAATCATGGCCATTGCTTTCGCTGCGATTATTTTTGGTGGTGTACAACGTATTGCAAAAATGGCTGAATACAAGGTGGTATTTTTAGCGGTATTATACATTGGAGTTGCATTATTTGTTGTAGTTACCAACATATCAAAAATGCCGGAAGTTCTTTCTCTTATTGTTCAAAACGCATTTGGTTTTAAACAAATAGCAGGCGGTTCAATTGGTGCAGCACTTATGAATGGAGTTAAACGTGGTTTATTTTCAAATGAAGCTGGTATGGGAAGTGCACCAAACGTTGCCGCAACAGCAACAACAAGTCATCCGGTGAAACAAGGACTGATTCAAGCATTTGGTGTATTAACGGATACACTAATCATTTGTACTAGCACAGCTTTTATTATTTTGCTGTCTGATGCATATAAACAACCGGGGTTAAATGGTATTGCACTTACACAAGCAGCATTAAGTGAACACATCGGTTCTTGGGCATCGGGTTGTCTTGCTATCTTTGTTTTTTTATTTGGATTTGGTGCGTTAATTGGCAACTATTATTATGGTGAAACAAATATTCGCTTCTTACATACAAGTAAAGTGTGGCTAATGATATACAGAATAAGTGTGTTGGCTATGATTATATTTGGTTCTGTTGCAAAGATTCAAATTGTATGGGATTTAGCGGACTTATTTATGGGCTTTATGGTTATTATTAATTTAATTGCTATTACCTTACTTTCAAAAGTAGCATTTGCGGCGTTACAAGATTATATAAACCAGAAAAAAGCTGGTAAAGATCCTATTTTTTATAAAGAAAACATTAAAGGGCTTAAAAATATTGAATGTTGGGATAGTTATGAGAAAACTTCAAAAAAGAAAAGTGTGTAATAAGAAGGATATTCAGACTGCAATATGTCTGAATATTTTTCTTGGTTCTAGTGCAAATATTATTGATTATAGTAAAGAAAAAATCATTCTATATAAAGTTAATAGTACGGGGGAATATGATTAAATGATAAAGGATTCTAGCGTTCAAGTTGAGGGTCAAGAAAAAGTTTGCTTAGATCAATGGGTAGCTCATTATCGAGCGTATGCAGCTAAGGGACGAAGCGCCAGTTATATTCCCGCTCTGGGGGAAATAAATGTATCGCAGTTAGGTATTTGTATAGTAAAGCCAGATGGAACAATGATAAAATCAGGAGATTGGGAGATACCTTTCACATTACAAAGTATATCAAAAGTAATCGGTTTTATAGCCGCTTGTTTAAGTCGCAGTATTTCTTATGTATTAGAACGAGTTGACGTAGAGCCAACTGGAGATGCCTTTAATTCAATTATTCGTTTAGAGATACATAAACCAGGAAAACCTTTTAATCCTATGATCAATGCTGGAGCGATTACGATAGCTTCACTTTTGCCAGGGACATCGGTGCAAGAAAAATTAGAATCTCTATACGTATTAATTGAAAAAATGATAGAGAAGCGTCCCGCTATTAATGAAATAGTATTTCAATCAGAATGGGAAACGGCTCATCGTAATAGAGCATTAGCATACTATTTAAAGGAGAATGGTTTTCTAGAATCAGATGTGGAGGAGACACTAGAGGTTTACCTAAAACAATGTTCGATTGAAATAAATACAGAAGATATTGCCTTAATAGGGCTTATACTAGCACATGATGGATATCATCCTATTCGCAAAGAACAAGTGCTCCCTAAAGAAGTAGCTAGGTTAACAAAAGCTTTAATGCTAACTTGTGGAATGTACAATGCTTCTGGAAAATTTGCTGCTTTCATTGGATTACCAGCTAAGAGTGGGGTATCCGGCGGAATTATGACACTTGTTCCCTCAAAATCTAGGAAGGATTTATCGTTCCAAGATGGATGTGGTATTGGTATTTACGGACCAGCCATTGATGAATATGGGAATAGTTTACCAGGAATTATGTTGTTAGAACATATTGCAAAAGAATGGGATTTAAGTATATTTTAAAAAGGAGCACAGATATTTTGGTGTTAGAGCGAGTCCAAAAGTGTTCAGACCTTATATTGTGTCTGAACATTTTTGAGTTATAAAGTATCTTTCTAAAGTAAAAGGGTGTAATGAATACTCACAATCTATAATGCTTTCGTTTATATCTTATTTATCAGTTTTTGAAAAAAATAGAGTAAGTATTGTATTAATGCAAATAGGTTTGTATACTGACTGTTAGGCGAAAGTGAGAAGTGATTATTTTGAATGTTAGTAATTTAGTAAAAAAAGACATCTATATTCTCGTTTTAATGATACTTACAGTACCCTTAGTAGGTGAAATAAAGTCATTTCCCTTAAATGAAACATTTAGAATGAGCTTTGGTGCACCAACATTTTTCTTTTTTTTGTTATTATTTCGACGAGTTCCAGCATTTTTACCGGGTTTTTTAACAGCAATAGTCGTTGTAGTATTTCGTATCTCAATGGATGTCATTATAAAGGGAAATATGGATTGGTTAGCCGCTTTTCATACTCACTATCCTAGTTTTTTCTTTTATTTTACGTATTCGTATCTCTTTCATTTAGCAAAAATCAAACGTTTTTATCATCAACCACTAATGATTGGATTTATCGGTTGCATGATTGAAATACTGTCAGACTGTGTGGAATTAATGATTCAATATTTCGTATTAAAAACATCGATCACATCCGAGGCAATAAATGAGATCATTGTTATCGCATGTTCCCATAGTTTTATAGTTCTAAGCTTTTTCAATATGATGAAATTGTATGAAGCGCAATCAAGGGAGAGACATATAAAGAAGCAAAATGAACATATGCTCATGCTTATCTCTAATTTATATGAAGATGCTGTTCATTTAAAGAAAACATTACAAGATGCTGAGAATATAACAAAAAAATCCTATGATTTATATAAAACCTTAGACTCTTTTGAGCACAAACAGATGGATTTTCAGTTTGAGGATTTAAGGCAACAGGCATTACAAATTGCTGGTGAGGTCCATGACGTTAAAAAGGATAACCAACGTATTTTTGCGGGACTTTCAAAACTAATTTCTGATGAAAGTTTTACAGATTATATGTCTGTACATGAACTAGTAAATATCATTATACGGGCAAATACGAAATATGCACGCTTGCTAGAGAAAGACATCCAATTTGTGTATAAAATTGATGGTGTGCATCCTCATTATCATATTTACACAATCTTATCTATTATAAATAATATCGTTACAAACGCTGTAGAAGCTATCCAAGGTATGGGAACCATCACAATTGACATTAATAAAGACCACCATTTTGTTGAATTTCAAATAGGCGATAATGGTCCTGGTATTTCTTCAAAATATAAAGATTCAATTTTTGAGCCTGGGTTTACTTCTAAATATGATGATTTAGGCAACCCATCGACAGGTATCGGATTATCGTATGTTAAAGAAATGGTCGAACAACTTGAAGGTGATGTTACGCTTGAGGACAGAACCGAAGGAAAAGGATCAATTTTTATAATTAGATTAGGGATTGATCATATAATTTCGAAAGGGTGATTCTATGTATTTTTATATAGTAGATGATGAAAAAGCGGTTCGCTCAATGTTGGCTCAAATTATCGAGGATGAAGATCTTGGGGAGGTTATAGGAGAAGCTGAGGATGGTTTATCTTTAGAGCAACAAATGCTAATCCTTAAAAATATAGACATTTTATTTATCGATTTGTTAATGCCGATTCAAGATGGAATAAAAACAATTCGTCAAATAAAACCTTCGTTTAAAGGGAAAATCATCATGATCTCTCAAGTAGAATCAAAAGAATTAATTGCTGAAGCTTATTCGCTTGGTGTTGAATACTATATTATTAAGCCAATTAACCGGATTGAAGTATTAACAGTTGTTCGGAAAGTCATGGAACGAATTCGTTTGGAAAAATCAATAAAAAACATTCAAGAATCGCTTAATATGGTACTAAAATTGGATAGTAATTCAAGTGCGCAAGAAAAATACCGTAATGAAAAACATTTAAATACTTTCAATCATTTTCAAAATTCCATTCATTTTCTTTTGTCTGAATTAGGAATAGCCAGTGAAAGTGGAAGTAAAGATTTAATGGATATGCTAGATTATTTATATAAATATGAACAAGATAACACGTTGGAACAAGGCTTTCCCTCACTAAAAGAGATTTTTATGAATTTGGCTCAAAAAAAACTTGGGGATTCAGCTGAAGATGCCGAATTAAAAAGGTTCATAGAAGCTTCCAAACAACGGATTCGGAGAGCAATTTATCAATCATTAAACCATTTAGCATCCCTTGGACTTACTGATTTTTTAAACCCGAAGTTCGAAAATTATGCTTCTAGATTTTTTGATTTTACTACCGTAAGGAGAAAGATGACAGAATTGAATAATGAACCAACATTACCTGCTCGTATTGATACGAAAAAATTTATTCAAGTTCTTTATTTTGAAGCAAAACGAATACACTTGGAGTTAAGATGATAAACTCTTGCTAAGTATTATTTTCAATTGATAGATTGATAATAATTTTTCTTTTTATTCTCCTTTATTTCATATTAGTTTTAAAATCAGAAAATTCCGTATCGATTCGGTAGAAGTGTATGAACTTAGAACAAAAGAATATGTATTTTTTATTTTTTTAAATATTAATATTCATAAAAAAAAAACGAGTATTTTCACAATAAAATATAAATACATAGTAAGTTGAATTTAAAAAAAGATGCTATCTTCTAGCATCTTTTTTTCTTTAAGAGGAAATATCATTGATCCTTATATTATTTGAAATTCAAATGCGGGCATATAAATAAGGGAAAAGGAGATAATATCTAACAAATTATAATTGGAAATGGTATTTTAGGTCAGAAATGTTTTTATACTAATTAGGTTATTGGTACTAAATAAGCATAATGTCTCGCTTTTCTGCTCTTTAATCTTATAGTTATTTTTTATTAAGTACATATCGTTCTTTAGAAATCTCAATCCTAGCAGAGTATATAAATTGGGTGATAAACATGTGGAACATAATTACTTCTTATCTTCCAGATTGGAAAGTCTTTGTACAAGCTTTTATCTTGTTTTTAATTCCATATACTATCTCAAGATTTTTTCATTGGGTTCGTATGTCAGAGAAAGAGTGGGAAGAATGAGTTGGTGGAAGTCAAGAGACAAACAAGTGAAGAAAAATAATATTCAAAGTAAAACGAAACAAGAGTATAAACCTTCTCAAAATGCAACCGTTCATTTCACAAACGATTTTGCCTCTAACTTAGAACTTATAAAGCAACAAATCGGACATAATTCTGATGTTCGATTTCGGAAGTTTAATATTGGACGCACAGATATTCAGGCTGGGATCGTTTTTGTTGACGGTCTATCAGATAAAGAGATAATTGACAAACATATTATGAAATTACTAATGGATGATTTTTCTGATGAATATAAAAATGAATCTTCTTATGTGGAGGGGACTGTTTCAAAAGAATATATTAAAAATAAAGTTCTTACAATTAGTGAAGTAGCAGAAGTCCATTACATAAAAGATTTAATACCCAAAGTATTGATAGGTTCAACAGCTCTTTTAATTGATGGTTTAGCAGATGTGTTTATTCTTGGTACAACAAAAGCAAATAAACGAAACATTGAGGAACCGGTATCGGAGGCATTAGTCAGAGGTCCACGGGTCGGATTTACTGAAGTATTAAGTGATAATACCTCACTTTTGCGACGGCATTGTGCAGATGATAATTTATCATTAGTAAAGCTACCAGTAGGAGAACGTGCAAAGAAAGAGTTAGTTGTCGCATTTATTAAAGATCTTGCTAGTACGGAATTGGTGGAAGAAATAAAAAATAGAATTCAGAAAATTGACATAGACAGTGTACTCGAATCTGGTTATATAGAGCAACTCATTGAAGATAATTATCTCAGTCCTTTTCCGCAGATTCAAAATACAGAACGACCTGATCGTGTTATTAGTGCTTTGATGGAAGGGCGAGTAGCTATTTTGTTAGATGGAACACCATTTGTTTTAATTGCTCCAGTTACATTTAGTATGCTGCTGCAATCACCAGAAGATTATTATGAAAGGTGGCTTCCTGGTACGCTTCTTCGCTTATTACGCTTCATGACAGCTTTTGTTTCATTATTTGCTCCAGCACTGTATATTTCTTTTATTTCATTTCATCCAGGATTAATTCCCACTAAGCTCGCTATTTCTATTATCGGATCGCGAGAAGGAGTTCCTTTTCCCGCTTTAATAGAAGCGTTAATTATGGAAGTAGCTATCGAAGTTTTACGAGAAGCAGGTTTACGTCTGCCTAAACCGATTGGACCTGCAATGGGAATTGTGGGCGGTTTAATAATTGGTCAGGCTGCCGTAGAAGCAGGAATTGTTAGTCCAATAATGGTTATCGTTGTTGCGGTAACAGCTATTTCTTCTTTTACTATTCCGCAATATAGTGTGGGAATTACGTTACGCATTCTTCGTTTTGTAGCTATGTTTTGTGCTGCGATATTTGGCTTGTATGGTGTTATTCTCTTCTTTCTTTTACTTTGCAGTCATTTAGTGAAACTGAAAAGTTTTGGCGTTCCTTATACTAGCCCTGCTGTTCCGTATCGATTTAGTGACTGGAAAGATTTTATGGTTCGCATGCCATTAAAAATAATGAGACGTCGACCGAAAATAATGCATACAAAAAAAACTATCCGCAAAAGGTAGCTGATGACGAAAGGAAGTGGCCTTCAGTGATTACGAAACCTAAAGACCGAATAACAACTTCACAAGCAGTTGTTATTATTGTAAATTACATACTTGGGACAGGAATTCTCACTTTGCCTAGAGCATCTGTGGAAAAAGTGAAAACACCAGATGTATGGCTAAGTGTTATATTAGGTGGGATACTCGCAATGGTTTCAGGAGTAATTATGGTCAAATTAAGTCAGCAGTTTCCAAATAAAACATTTTATCAATACAGTCAAGATATTGTAGGGAAATGGATAGGCAGGTTGCTTAGTTTTCTTATTATAGGGTATTTTCTTACAACTTCAGCATTTCAAATTCGTTCAATGGCAGAAGTAATAAGCTTTTTTTTGCTAGAAGGAACCCCCACATGGGCTATTGTTATGCCTTTTATGTGGATAGGTCTCTATTTGATTATGAGTGGTATTAACTCGATTGCACGGATGTTTGAAATAATATTTCCTATTACTTTTTTTATTTTTTTACTCATTTCCTTTATGAGTATCGGAATATTCGAGATAGATAATCTCCGTCCTGTATTAGGTTTGGGAATTAAACCAGTGTTAGATGGGATAAAAACAACGTCTCTCGCATATACAGGTCCTGAAATTATGTTGATTCTTTTGGTGTTTATGGAACAACGAAAGAAAGCAGTAAAAGCTATTTTAGTTGGAATTTCAATTCCGTTAATCTTTTATGTAATAACTGTTGTAATGGTCATTGGTGCATTATCAATTGATGGGGTTGTAACAAGAACATGGCCGACAATTGACCTTATGCGCAGTTTTGAAATTTCTGGATTGATATTTGAACGTTTTGAATCTTTACTGCTTGTAATATGGATTATGCAAATATTTGCTACATATACGATTAGTTATTATGCAGCTGCATTAGGATTAGCGCAACTCTTTAAAAAGAGTATTCATCCGTTTATTTTTGCTTTGATTCCAATCATTTACATCATTGCTATGACTTCGAAAAATATAAATGACTTGCTTAAATTGGGGGATATGCTCGGTAATGCTGCTTTATTTTTATTTGGTTTACTGCCACTGCTTCTTCTCATTATTACGCGATTAAAAGGAGGAGTAGTGTGAAACATAAATTTAATTATATGCGGTTCTATTTGGCTTTGTTAGGGACGCTTTTGCTTCTATTTTTAACAGGATGTTGGAGCAGTAAAGAAGTAGAAGAGTTGAGTTTAACTGCAGGTATAGCACTAGATAAAGGGAAGGATTCAACAATCGAGAAAGAGGATGAGGAAGGAGGTTATCCTAAAAGAAATCTTATAACAGCTACTTATCAAATTGTTAGTTCGCAAGCACAAAGTAAAGGAAACGGACAGCAAAAACGTTATATAAATGTTTCTGAGACCGGTGATTCCATTCATCAAATTGTTCGTGAGTTTTCATTGAAAAGAGAGAGCACAATGTTCAGCCCACATTTAAAAAACATTGTTATCAGTGATAGTCTTGTACGTACATACAGTTTAGAACAATTACTTGAACAGTATCTCCGTGACAATGAAGTTCGGCTTAGCTGTATGCTCTTAATTAGCAAGGGTCTAGCGAAGGAGGTACTGGAATCAAACAAAAAAGGAGAAATCCCAGCATTTCGTTTGTCTGGAATTGCAGATAATAGAAATAGAACAACAAGGATTTTACCTCCTGTATCGCTCGCTAAATTGGAAGGAAAGATGCGGTCAGGGTCCAGTTTTCTTTTGCAAAATGTAATCTCGATAAATGGGGAAACAAAATTTGCAGGAGCTGCTGTAATTAAAGGGAAGACAAAAAAGTTGATGGGCTTTTTAAATGAACAGGAATTGGAAGGAGTAGTATGGATAAACGGAAAAAGGAATGGTGGTGTGGTAAAAACTTTTGATAAAGAATCAAAGAAACTCATTATATACGAAATAAAGTCAATAAAAAGCAAAATCATACCACATGTTAACGGAAATAATATTTCCTTTGATGTAAACATTGAATCAGAAGGGCGTTTGTCTGAAAATTGGATGCAATCAGGAAAAGATTTTGAAAATGAATTTTTAAAAAAGGAAGAAAAAGCTATTGAAAAAGAAGTAAAGCACTTAGTACATCATGTTACAAAAAAAATACAAAAAGAATACCAAGTCGATATTGCGGGTTTTGGCAACCAATTAAGAATTAAACACCCGAGAACATGGGAGAAAGTCAAAAAAAATTGGGATCAAACATTTAGTAAGGTACCGATTAAATATCATATAAATGTAACTATACAAGATTATGGAGCGTCAAGTTTAAAACGGTGAGATACCTTAATTGAAATTATATTTGCATCAAAACAAAAAGTTACAAAAATTTTAATTTAAAAATTTTTGTAACTTTTTGTTTTTTTATGTCCTTCTTATTATAGATTAAAGAAATGATTTTATCCGGCTATTTGCCGGGCAGTAAGACCCCCACCTCAAAATTCAGCGAAAGCAAAGAAGTTATTAGAGGTATATGTAAGCTCTATATAGGAAGGAGAATTTTGAAATTCTATTGATAAACCAAGTAATTGTAATAGCCCTTATTTAGAATAATAATTTCAAAATCAATAAAATTTAGAGTAGAAGGAGCAAGAGCAAATTATTATGAATAAACAAATAGGATTCATCGGATGTGGAAACATGGGTATTGCTATGATAGGTGGGATGATTAAAAAAAATATAGTTTCTCCGGATCAAATAATTTGTTCAGATTTAAACGTCATTAATTTAAAAAATGCTAGTAATGAATATGGCATAACTATAACTACTAACAACAATGAAGTCGCTAATAGTGCTGATATTTTAATTTTATCAATCAAACCAGATTTATACTCATCGGTAATTAACCAAATAAAAGATCAAATAAAAAATGATGTAATCGTTGTAACTATTGCTGCAGGAAAAAGTATTAAGAGCACTGAGAATGAATTTGGTAGAAAGTTAAAGGTTGTTAGAGTAATGCCTAATACACCGGCACTTGTTGGAGAAGGAATGTCTGCGTTATGTTTTAATGAAATGGTTACAGAAAAAGATATAAAAGAGGTACTTAACATATTTAATATTTTCGGCCAGACGGAGGTCGTAAATGAAAAACTAATGGATGTTGTTACATCTATTAGTGGTTCTTCTCCAGCATATGTGTATATGTTTATAGAAGCCATGGCAGATGCTGCTGTACTTGGCGGTATGCCGAGAAAACAAGCTTATAAATTTGCGGCTCAGGCTGTATTAGGTTCTGCAAAAATGGTATTGGAAACAGGAATACATCCAGGTGAATTGAAGGATATGGTTTGTTCTCCAGGTGGAACGACGATAGAAGCTGTAGTAACGCTAGAAGAAAAAGGTTTAAGAACAGCTATCATTTCAGCTATGAAACGTTGTACGCAAAAATCTATGGAAATGTCTAGTTTAACTAGTAAGTGAGAAGCGAATTTATATAATATTTCAAATCTATTTAATGTAAAAGAAATATTATGAGGCTAGTTAATAACTAAGTAAATTTATATACAACACTAAAGAGAAAAACAAACCTTATTTTAAAGGGGATACAGAAAATATGAGTAATTTACTAAAAAAGAAATCCGTTACACAATTGTTAGAGCATAATCAAAGCAAGACTTTAACGAAAACATTAGGAGCATTTGATTTAATTATGTTAGGGATAGGCTCGATAGTTGGAACAGGGGTTCTTGTGTTAACTGGATTAGTAGCAGCAAGAGATGCTGGTCCAGCAGTTATTTTTTCATTTGTACTTGCAGCAATTATATGTGGATTTATAGCATTATGTTACGCAGAAATTGCTTCCACACTCCCGGCATCTGGTAGTGTATATACGTACTCATATGCAACAATTGGTGAGTTTGTTGCTCATCTAGTAGGTTGGTCATTGCTGTTAATATATATTGTGGCAACAGCGGCTGTCGCTGCTGGATGGACAGGCTATTTCCACAATTTAATAAAGGGGTTTGGATTAGAGATACCTAAAGCTCTAGTAACGATTCCTTCGCATGGTGGTATTGTGAATCTACCAGCAGTAATCATTACATTGATATTAGCATGGATGTTATCCCGTGGTACAAGGGAAAGCAAACGAATCAATAATATAATGGTATTGATTAAAATTGGAATGATTTTGTTGTTTATTACGGTTGGTATATTCTATGTAAAACCAATGAACTGGATACCAATTGCACCATACGGTTTAAGTGGAGTTTTTACGGGTGGAGCAGCTATTTTATTCGCTTTTACGGGTTTTGATATATTAGCAACTTCAGCAGAAGAAGTAAAAGATCCGAAACGTAATCTTCCGATCGGTATTATTGCATCATTAATCATATGTACAATTATTTATGTTATGGTATGCCTTGTTATGACAGGAATGGTTTCCTATAAAGAATTAAATGTTCCTGAGGCGATGGCTTATGTAATGGAAGTTGTAGGACAAGGAAAAGTCGCTGGTGCAATTGCTGCAGGTGCTGTAATTGGCCTTATGGCTGTTATTTTTTCCAATATGTATGCGGCAACACGAGTATTCTTTGCAATGAGTCGTGATGGATTGTTACCGAAATCATTTGCGAAAGTTAATAAGAAAACTGGAGCACCCACTTTTATAACTGGATTGGCAGGAATAGGGAGCTCTTTAATAGCTGGGTTTATTGACTTGAAAGAGTTAGTTAATTTAGTTAATATCGGTAGTTTGGTGACGTTTGCGTTAGTTTGTCTATCAGTTATTATCCTACGTAAATCACACCCCAATTTAAAACGTGGATTTATGGTACCTTTTGTACCTGTATTACCATGCATTGCAATTGTATGCTGTGTGTTTTTAATACTAAATTTACCGTTAAGGACATGGGTGTACTTTAGTATTTGGATTATTATTGGGGTAGTAGTATATTTCCTTTATTCGATAAAACATAGTAATTTAAATGAGGAAACGATCTCGAAATTACATGATAAAATTGCGAGATAATAACGATAGAAAATTGTATTAATAATCATATTGATAGTTGAGTAAAATAGAAACAGTTTTTTGATATTTAGCAAGAACTAAAATGAAAAATCCTAGGACAGCAGAGTGCCTTTTTTAGAAACCTTGCCTGTTTTTCATGATTTAAAACTAATAAGGAGAGGAAAGTATGAGTGAATTGCATTTTATGAGTCTAGAAGAACTGGATAATGAATTAGAAAAAGATGACAGTGGTATTTATTTCATTAAAGATTATAATGACAATATTATTTATATAGGCAAGGCTTTTAGTATAAAAAGTAGAGTATTAGCTCATTTTAATAGTTATTCCAATATTAAGGAATATGTACATTTATTTAATAAAGTAGCGTATCTCATTGAAGATAGTTTGTTAAAACGCTCATTGTTACAAGTTACTTATATGATTAAATATAAACCAGTATTAAACAAAGAAGTCCAAAAAGAATTCCCAGAGTTATATACTCAATACATTAAGCAAACAAATAAAAAATCCATGTTGTTAGAAATGGATGAAGCTAAAGAAAAAAGGGATGAGTTAAAGAATAGATTAGTAAAATTAGTGGGTGGAAAAACTATGTTTTATGACATAATTTCTCTGTTAAACAATGGATATAACTATCATGTTCTTGCAAAAGTATTGAGCATAGAAATTCAAACTTTAATTATAATGAAAGAACACCGAAACAAATTCCCGATACCACATAATTATAAGAGGACAATCAAGCATCAAGATATAATGTATGCTTTATCTGGAAAAAAGAATTTAAGTACATCAAGGTTAAGCACTTAACTTTAAAGTAGTAAATTCGTTGCTTTTGTAGCTTTTGTTGTTATATTGAAATGCAATGTACATTTGTGTTTCAAATTTAATTGGTGGAATATGGGGAGGAAAAGGGTTCCTATAAAAATGCTGGAATAAATTAGATTGCTCATGCATAAATAGCATAATTAGGCACATGTTATTTATAAATATTCAAAGATACGAAAGTAATACAAATGAAATTCTTATTTCTGCTACTACAAGTACTATTGAGCAAATGAAGTATGAAATTGCTTTTGAACTAGGAGTCACACTGGGACCTGATACATCACATCATCTGCAAATGGTTCGAATCGGTGGAGAGATTACAAAACGCTTAGTTCGAATGGCTGAAAAACAGTTAACAGGTCAATACAGATTACACTAAGAAAATAATCCGTATATATACGGATTATTTTTCCTTTAATTTACAAAAAAATAAATTTCGAAATCGAAAAGACCTCTCAGATTCCTTTGTAATAATCTTTTTTAGTTACGTTAATGACATAGGTATCGGAAGATAATTAATTCGATATGAACGGTGTATAGGCCTTTAAAAGAGTTTTGTTGTTATTTGCAATTTTAATTCCATAATACTTAAGCCGATATAATAAAATGTTTTATGTCTAAATCGATATAAAGGAATAGTTTTTAAGTGATATTTCTTTTTTATAGAATAAGCAAAACCTGATATTGTAGTAATTATTGTTTTGAGGTCAATTTACTGTGCACCTTGGTTATTGAAGTTTTTTGTTGATTAACAACTATTGTATTTGGAAATTAATAATAAGTTTATGTGATGCGGTAATAAAACTATCTAGTTTGCTATTTTTAGTATTTGTAAAGTCTATATATATTTTCCTCTTTTGTGGAAAGTAAAACTAATGTTGCGACCAGTAATATAGTGTCATTTTTTCGAATATTCCATTCGTTTTTTTATGTTTAGTTGAGTACTTGAATTTCCTCCACCTTGTACTTTTCAAAGCATAGTGCTTCAAAAATAACCGTATCGCTTTCATCTGTTTCCAATTTCACAACTTCTTTATTATCTTTTTTTAAAATTTGGAGCAAAATAGTTTTTCAGTTTCATATTTAAATTAGCAGTATTTATTTTTTTGAATTCAATTTGTATAAGTGATTGAATTGGAACTTTGACTGTTGTTTCTTGCGGTGGTACAGTATCTCCTGTTACTTTCGCTTTATTTTAAATCTTTTTCCAGCTTGGTCCTCGCATTGACTACCACTGTATTTTGTAGTACTTCACTGTTTTCTCAAGTTCAATAATTATATCTTGTAGAATTAAGAAAAGAACTTAACTTATTTCATTTACTTATCTACTCTGATGTTTAGATGCTAACTACAATTAAATAATATATGATTTTTATAAAAAAGATATAGTAATATTTTGTTGTGAATTGTACTAATTTGATATTTTATAGTATTATTTGTCGTGAATTATATATAACAGAATATATTTTATGGATCTATAAAGGAGAATGTAATGAATACTTCTATCGATATACAACACTTGTGTGATCTTGCACATAAAGCATTTAATGCCCCTGTGCATATTTTATCTGCAGACAGAAAAATTTTATATCATTCTACATCTGATAATGTTTGTAGTCCTTTTTATTCTTCAAAAGAAGAACATCTTACTGATATTTATCAAGAAAACGATCCCTTTAACTTGCCACTTTTCCGAAGTAACAACTATCTTGAAAATTTTGTTCTAATTCATATAGAAAATCATGATGATATTAAAGGGACTATTATAATCGGTCCTACTATACATCCAAAAGATTCAGATGATATGATCATAAAATTTCAGAAAGAATTTAAATCAAATGATAACATTCAAGAAAGACTTGCCTATTATCAGTGTTTATCTGAGATTAAAAAAACTACATTAATTGATATGGGAATTTTATTACATTACATGATTTTCAATGAAAAGTTAGATGTAGATATTGTCTTGGAAAAAAATAAAGTACTAGAGGAAATTCCTAATAAAAATGTGAAACCTGATTTATATATTTTAAAACGCCGACAAAACAAACCTAAAACGCACAATATGGCATTAGTAAATGATTTCTTTTCGACTATTAAAGAAGGCAATAAAAAAAAGTTAATACAGTATATGTATGCGGTTTCGCAAGAAGATGTTGAACTTATGCTAATAGAGGATCCGCTCAGGAATCAAAAAACCCTTGGAATTATTGCGATTACCTTAGCCACTCGATATGCAATAGAAGGAAACCTGCCACCAGATATTGCTTTTGCTCATAGTATTTTATATATACAAACCCTGGAACAATTAGATAATGTAGAATCTGTAAAGCGATTGTCAGGGGATGCTTTACGTACTTTTGCAGATCGTGTGAAAGAATACAATGCAAAAAAGTATTCTTACGCGGTTACTACATGTATAAAACATATTAATAAAAATGTTTACGATGGAATATCTCTGAATGAACTTGCTAATCATTTAGAAATTACGCCTACTTATCTGTCTAAACTATTTAAAAAAGAAATGGGAATTACTTTAAGCGAATATATTCAAAGGGAACGAGTGGAAGAAGCAAAGAAATTATTAACACTCACTACTTATTCGTTATCAGATATCTGTGCTTGGCTTAACTTTAATGACCAAAGTTATTTTATAAGAGTTTTCAAAAAAATCACTAGCATGACTCCTAGGCAGTACCGTGAAAAATATACAATAATATAAGCTTGTTATTTGCTGTCTCCAATGTAAAGACTTAAACATGGGTGTAAGTATCCCAAAAAATGAAAATATTGAACTTATTACGCTAGAAAGAGTTTGTGATTTGTCTAGAAAAAGAACTTGTATTCAAATAGACGTATGAGATTAACCTGATATTATCTTGTTAGCGGAACAGTTTCAATTTTTATAACAATCATGTGCTGAATTTATAGGTATAGTTTTATTTTAGATAAACACTAGTCTGACGTCAGCTCAAACAAATAGCTCTTGAAGATTTGATAAACACATATGTGAGCAAAAGCTCAATGGAAATGTTTGTACCGTATAGTTAACTTGAAAAATACACTAACCGTTATTTTGCTAAAGAAAAAAAAGACAGAAGGCTGCAAAGTGTTCCAAGGAAGCTTTGCAGCTTTTTTGTAATTTAAAACCTATGTTTATAACGAAGATAAGTTTATAGACTAATATCTTCATATTGTAAATTTGTTAATAATGATATTAAGATGTTTGTGAAAAAATCAACAATATAACATATATTACTAAATATATCTACATTTTATGCAATTATACATAACTAAATAAAGGTAAAAAAGTATAAAAAGACCTATTATATTATTCTATAAGTATTTTTTCTAAAATAAAATTTCTCGGTTGAGCTAAAATAGTTATTTTTAACCGTATACACATTAATTTGTAATCATTACAATTACAGAAATGAAATTTACGAATAATTATATTTATATAATTTTGTTGGTTCATATTTTTATTTAACAGTAAATTATCGAGCGTAATCGACAAAATTTTTCTATTTACGCATTAAAAATTTAATGTTTTAATGAACAACATAACTGGTATGACCAGACAGAAAGGAGAAGGTTACGCTAATAGGAATTATAGTGAAGTTATAAGTAACATTATGTCTTTGAAAATTTCTGAATAGTCAATTTATTCACAAGAGGTCAAGAATCAAATTGGTAATAAACGTGTTCTAAGTTTCTGCATAACAAAAGTGAAGTTATTCCGCAATAAAAGTATAAGCAATGTACAGTATAATTTCATCTTTTGTTGTCTAGTAAGGAGTTTGCTGACAAAACTAAGAGGGATATTATCAAATTGAAATTAAACAATGTTATGACAAGATTAACTGTAAGCATTGGTTTATTGATCCTCACGATTCTGTAAGTTAAACCGCAACTTTAGGAAAGAATTAAGAATTTACTACTCATAAGGTGCCTGATTCAAATATAGTTAATAAATTTTTGTTATTTATATTTAAAAAAATAGAGTATCGAAATGAGAGATAAATAAAATCCTTACATCCTATTAGAAGTAAAAAACAACGATATTAACGTATCTGAAAGATTTCTCCTTCTTATCCAGTTTACAAAGAGAGCGGTCGTACAAGTTATATGAATTAAGTTATAAAAACAATGGTAAAGGAGTGTACGGAATGAAAACTAAAATAATGACAGGATTATTAGTCACATCCATTGTAACTGGAGCAACTATTCCTATCAATACTCTCGCAACACCAATCGTTCAAGCGGAAACTCAACAGGAAGGCATGGATATTTCCTCTTCATTACGAAAATTAGGTGCGCAATCTAAATTAATCCAAACGTATATTGATCAATCTTTAATGAGTCCTAATGTACAGCTAGAGGAAGTCCCAGCTTTAAATACCAATCAATTCCTAATCAAACAAGATATGAAGGAATGGTCATCGGAACTCTATCCACAGTTAATTCTATTAAATTCAAAAAGTAAAGGATTTGTAACAAAATTTAATAGTTATTACCCGACATTAAAATCGTTTGTAGACAATAAAGAAGATAGAGAAGGGTTTTCGGATAGACTTGAAGTACTTCAAGAAATGGCTATGACGAATCAAGAAAATGCGCAACGACAAATCAATGAATTAACAGATCTTAAATTACAGCTTGATAAAAAATTAAAAGATTTTGATACTAATGTGGCAACTGCGCAAGGCATACTAAGTACAGATGGAACAGGAAAAATAGATCAGTTAAAAAATGAAATATTAAATACCAAAAAAGCAATTCAAAATGATTTACAGCAAATTGCATTAATACCAGGGGCTTTAAATGAACAGGGATTTGCTATATTCAAAGAAGTTTATAGTCTTTCAAAAGAAATTATTGAACCAGCTGCTCAAGCAGGGGTGGCAGCGTATAACAAAGGAAAAGAAATTAACAACTCTATTCTAGAAGCGGAGAAAAAAGCGGCGCAAGAAGCGACAGAACAAGGTAAAACTGCTCTAGAGATTGAATCAGCAAAAAAAGCAGCTCGTGAAGCAATTGAGAAAAGCAAACAAGGTGAAATAGCAGCCGCAGCCGCAGCAAAAACACAAGAGTATGACCTGATGAAGGTCATTGATACCGAAAAGATTAAGAAAACATTTGGCGTTTTTGCTGAAGTAAATAAATTAACAGCAGAACAGCGAGCATATTTAGATGATTTAGAGAAACAAAATCAAAAAATATATGATTTAACAACGAAATTATCAATAGCTGATTTACAAAAATCAATGCTTCTTCTTACACAAAATGATTTGCATACGTTTGCAAATCAAGTAGATGTAGAACTGGATCTACTAAAGCGCTATAAAGAAGATTTAAATCTAATAAAAAATAGCATTACAAAATTATCTACTAATGCTGATACAACTAACGAGCAGTCTCAAAAAGATACATTAAGACAATTAAAAAATGTAATAAGTTACCTTGAAGAACAAGTATATAAATTTTAATATTGCGTTTTTGGGGAATTCATAAAGATTATAAGCATTTAGCGAAAGAAGGAGAATAGTCATGAAAAAATTTCCATTCAAAGTACTAACTTTAGCTACATTAGCAACAGTTATAACTGCTACTACCGGTAACACTATTCATGCATTTGCACAAGAAACGACCGCTCAAGAACAAAAAGTAGGCAATTATGCATTAGGCCCCGAAGGACTGAAGAAAGCATTAGCTGAAACAGGGTCTCATATTCTAGTAATGGATTTATACGCAAAAACAATGATTAAGCAACCAAATGTAAATTTATCTAATATCGATTTAGGCTCAGAGGGGGGAGAGTTGCTCAAAAATATTCACCTTAATCAAGAGCTGTCACGAATCAATGCGAATTACTGGTTAGATACAGCGAAGCCACAGATTCAAAAAACTGCTCGTAATATTGTAAATTACGATGAACAATTTCAAAATTATTACGACACATTAGTAGAAACTGTACAAAAGAAAGATAAGGCAGGTCTAAAAGAGGGTATAAATGATTTAATTACTACAATCAATACAAATTCAAAAGAAGTTACAGATGTGATTAAGATGCTACAAAACTTCAAAGGGAAACTATATCAAAATTCTACAGATTTTAAAAATAATGTTGGTGGTCCAGATGGGAAAGGTGGATTAACTGCAATATTAGCAGGTCAACAGGCAACGATTCCACAACTTCAAGCTGAAATTGAGCAACTTCGTTCTACTCAGAAAAAACATTTTGATGATGTATTAGCATGGTCAATTGGTGGTGGATTGGGAGCAGCTATTTTAGTTATTGCAGCTATTGGAGGAGCGGTAGTTATTGTTGTAACTGGCGGTACAGCAACACCGGCTGTTGTTGGTGGACTCTCGGCTCTTGGCGCAGCTGGTATCGGTCTAGGAACTGCGGCTGGTGTCACAGCATCTAAGCATATGGATTCCTATAATGAAATTTCTAACAAAATCGGAGAATTAAGTATGAAAGCAGATCGTGCTAATCAAGCAGTTCTTTCGCTTACTAACGCGAAAGAAACATTGGCATATTTATACCAGACTGTAGATCAAGCGATATTGTCTCTAACAAATATTCAAAAGCAATGGAATACAATGGGCGCAAATTATACAGATTTATTGGATAATATCGATTCTATGCAAGACCACAAATTCTCTTTAATACCAGATGATTTAAAAGCCGCTAAAGAAAGTTGGAATGATATTCATAAAGATGCAGAATTCATTTCAAAAGATATTGCTTTTAAACAGGAGTAGAACTGAAATTTAAAACCTAAATTGGAGGAAAATGAAATGATAAAAAAAATCCCTTACAAATTACTCGCTGTATCGACGCTATTAACTATTACAACTGCTAATGTAGTTTCACCAGTAACAACTTTTGCAAGTGAAATTGAACAAACGAACAATGGAGATACGGCTCTTTCTGCAAATGAAGCGAGAATGAAAGAGACTTTGCAAAAGGCTGGATTATTTGCAAAATCTATGAATGCCTATTCTTATATGTTAATTAAGAATCCTGATGTGAATTTTGAGGGAATTACCATTAATGGATATGTAGATTTACCTGGTAGAATCGTACAAGATCAAAAGAATGCAAGGGCACATGCTGTTACTTGGGATACGAAAGTAAAAAAACAGCTTTTAGATACATTGAATGGTATTGTTGAATACGATACAACATTTGACAATTATTATGAAACAATGGTAGAAGCGATTAATACAGGGGATGGAGAAACTTTAAAAGAAGGGATTACAGATTTGCGAGGTGAAATTCAACAAAATCAAAAGTATGCACAACAACTAATAGAAGAATTAACTAAATTAAGAGACTCTATTGGACATGATGTTAGAGCTTTTGGAAGTAATAAAGAGCTCTTGCAGTCAATTTTAAAAAATCAAGGTGCAGATGTTGATGCCGATCAAAAGCGTCTAGAAGAAGTATTAGGATCAGTAAACTATTATAAACAATTAGAATCTGATGGGTTTAATGTAATGAAGGGTGCTATTTTGGGTCTACCAATAATTGGCGGTATTATAGTGGGAGTAGCAAGGGATAATTTAGGTAAGTTAGAGCCTTTATTAGCAGAATTACGTCAGACCGTGGATTATAAAGTAACCTTAAATCGTGTAGTTGGAGTTGCTTACAGTAATATTAATGAAATGCACAAGGCGCTTGATGATGCTATTAACGCTCTTACTTATATGTCCACGCAGTGGCATGATTTAGATTCTCAATATTCGGGCGTTCTAGGGCATATTGAGAATGCAGCTGAAAAAGCCGATAAAAATAAATTTAAATTCTTAAAACCTAATTTAAATGCAGCGAAAGACAGTTGGAAAACATTACGAACAGATGCTGTTACATTAAAAGAAGGAATAAAGGAATTAAAAGTGGAAACTGTTACTCCACAAAAATAGGGAAATATTAATTCTGCGTAAAGTGAACTAAAACATAGAAAGTCTATGATTACACTGTTAAACAGAAAAGTAATAATTAATAAATCCTTATATAACAGAAAGGCGGAGTCTCATTAAAGACTTCGCCTTTTAATTATATATAAGTATGATTCGAATAAAAAATAACCTTGTAGTTTAATTGCTTTTTTAAAATTTGCAACAGAATCGGTTAATTTGAAGCAGATTATATACATTTTCTTTAATACTTAATGATTTGAAGGCTGCTAAAGAAAGTTCAAACGATACTGATAAAAGATGTAGAACTCATTTTGAAAGACATCGCTTTTTAATAAGATTAGAACTTGAAACCATACCTTATATAGGAGGAATACGAAATGATGAAAAAAATCCCTAATAAACTACTCGCTGTATCAGCGTTTTTAACTATAACAACTACTTATGCAGTCATACCACTAGAAACTTTTGCGATTGAAATTGAACAAACGAACAATGAAAATATATCTCTTTCAGCAAATGAAGAACAGATGAAAAAAGCTTTGCAAGATGCTGGTTTATTTGCAAAAGCTATGAATGAATATTCTTATTTGCTAATTCATAATCCAGATGTGAGTTTTGAAGGAATAACTATTAATGGAAATGCAGATTTACCTAGTAAAATTGTACAAGATCAAAAGAATGCAAGAGCACATGCTGTTACATGGAATACACAAGTAAAAAAACAGCTTTTTGATACATTGACAGGCATTATAGAATACGATACAAAATTTGAAAATTATTATGAAACATTAGTAGAGGCGATTAATAATGGAAATGGAGATACTTTAAAAAAAGGGATTACAGATTTACAGGGAGGAATTCAACAAAATCAAAAGTCTGCAAAAGCATTAATAGAAGAATTAATTCAATTAAAAAATGCTATTGGAGAAGATGTTAGAACATTTGGAAGTCATAAAGAGACATTGCAATCGATTTTAAAAAACCAAGGTGCTGATGTGGAGGCTGACCAAAAGCGTCTAGAGGACCTTTTAGGACAAGTAAAATATCAGAAAGACATAGAATCTAAGGGGTTAGACATGGTGAAAATCCCCTTTATTCCAACCTTGATTGCTGGTGGCATAATGATAGGTGATGCAAGAGGTAAGTTAGGTTGGCTAGAACCTGAATTAGCAAAATTGCGTCAGACTGTAGATTATAAAATAACATTGAATCGTGTAGTTGGAGTTGCATTTCATAATATTAGTGATATGCATAGTATGCTTGATAGTGCTATCACTGCTCTTACTTATATGTCTACGCAATGGGAGGATTTAGATTCTCAATATTCGGGTGTACTGGGACATATTGATAAAGCTGATCAAAAAGCTGATCAAAATAAATATAAATTCTTAACCCCCAGCTTGAATGCAGCGAAAAACAGTTGGAAAACATTAAAAACAGATGTTGTCACTTTGCAAGAAGGGATAAAAATTGCAGAGAAAAAAGAACAGGATTTTTTGAATCAGCTTCGTCCATCAAACGTTTTCTACTTTTATAAAAAAATTCATAACGCATACACTTTTGAAATAAAGACTGGAACAAATGCGCCAAATGCGTCTTATAAAGTTATGAATTTAACTAAAAACACTGTTCATAATATGTGGAGTGGAGGGGCTAATACTAACATGTGGGCTGATTGGCTTTCATTCAATCCAAATGATGAATTTGCGGTAGTAGCAGTAGTGGATGGTAAAGAATATGTTGTGTATAAAGACAAAGTACAAAATATAATGAACTGAATCTGAAAGTAACGAAGTAATTGGAGCTGGAGAATAAACTAGACACCAAGTTAATTGAAAAATCTCCTTATATCCTAGAATATTTTGCTCAAGAAAAAGAATTTGTTCAGCGAAAAAGTAAATATTGAACCAAGGAGTTAGTTGTATTATGTGTATGGTTTTACCGAAAGGTTTCAAGTACATTACTCATACAATTATGTAGTTATCCTGAAGCATCTACAGGTGTTCTTGTTCTTATCGACCTTGAAGAACTACTTAGCTTCCTAAGTGGAGTGACTTTATGCAAAATTAAATGAACGTTTTTGTACATAGATTAGTTGACATTTATATAGATTTTTTTCATTTTCAAAGATAGTTTTGTTTTTTATGTTATTTTTCAAAAATTACTGTTGAAGTTTCTATATTCATGACTCAGCATATAATCATTGTTTGATGAAATGACATACCACGTCCCTTAGAGTTTCATACGTATTACGATAACTTAAAGAAAAAAGATAATAGTAGTCAACGGTTACTATTATCTTTTTTGAACTATTTTTCATTAAAATATCTCATCTGCTGTGCTCCTTATTTACTTTTCTAGATTTAATCCTAGTTTAAAATTTATGCATTTGAACTGTTTATACAATTTGTAGGATTTTTAGCTTTTTTGTCGAATACACTTAATGCAAGGAGGGACATTACATGATTATTAAAGATTATTTCATCAACCTTTCTATTTTTTCTTTATTAGTTAGCGCAGCAATATTTATTCAAGTGTTTACAATTAATTCTAGTCGATATTTTGAAAAGCTCTATGGAGGGATTATTGCAGTTACGTTAATGTTCTTTTCTTTTCCATACATGGGATTTTCCTACGATCTTCGAGTTGTTCCTCTTATTCTATCTTTTATTTACTTTGGTCGTATTGCTGGTTGGATTACGTTAATTAGCATAATTGTAATGCGTATCTTTTACACAGGAGGGTACTGGGAACCTCCTGTGATTGCTTATTTAGGTATGGGGATTCTATTTTCTACCTTTAAAACTTATTTTAAAAAACTACATCCTTTTAAAAGTGCATCGTTATATTTTTCTGTTTTTATTGGAATAAAGTGGTTAGTTGGCGTATTATTTAATACTACATTACTTTACACAGGAGGCTTATTATATATAGCGTTAGGACTTTTAATTGGGCTATTTCTTATGGAAGCCTACCAGAGATTGTATTATTTAACACAGGACTTATCTAAAATGAATCGAGAATTAAAAAAATCGAAGCAAGAACTTGCAGATACCGTACATGAGCTTCAAGGAGGAATTTTTAAATTTAAAAAAGTGGGTAAGCACTTTATACACACTTTATGTGATGGACAGTTTTATTATCAAAACGGATTTTATTCTGAACAGGTGGTAGGAAAAAGCTTACGTACTATTGATGCTTCTATTGTTCCTCCACATTTAGTTCCACAATTGATGAAGTACTATCTTCAGGCATGGGAAGGAAAAGAAATTATATTTGAATTACCTTGGCCAAATGATAAAACTATTATTCTTATTGCGCTTAGGCCGATTAAACGAAATGGACAAGTTATTGAAGTTGTTGGTTCTACAGTTGATATAACCGAAAGGAAAAAGGTAGAATCAGAATTAAGCGCTACCAAAGAATTATTGGAATCATTTATAAAGCACAATCTAGATGCTATTACCATTTCTGATCGAGAAGGGCATATTTTACAAGCCAATAAAGCTTATGAAAAGATATTTGGGTGGTCATCACAAGAAATCATAGGTAAGAGATTACCTTGTGTACCAGATTTTTTAATGGAAGAATCGCTCGAAAATATCCAGAAAATTCTAACAGGTGAATCTGTGGTTACTAGATTAGAAACTGTTAGACAAAGGAGCGATGGGAGTCTTCTTGATGTTAGTCTGACAGTTTCTCCTATACTAGATGTAAGAGGAAATGTGATAGCTTTATCAGCAATATGTAGAGACATCTCTGAAAGAAAACAAGCAGAAAGAGAACGACATCGATTACACCGGCAATTAAGAGATAGTGAAATGAAGTACCGTGCACTAATCGAACAAGCAACTGATGCGGTATATGTAGTAGAGTTGAATGAAGAGAATGCTCCAAGTCGATTTATTGAGGTAAACCCTGTTGGGTGTAGAAGGTTTGGATATAGTAGAGAAGAGTTGCTCTCATTATCATTTTCAAATATAGTACCACAAGATTCTCAAATGATCGTAAGGTTATTAGAAAAAATTAAAAAGGGACAAACTTCCTTCACTTTGCAAGATGAATATGTTTTTCCAACAGGAAAAGTAATAACAACTGAGTTTAGTGTTCGTGTTTTTAACTTAAATGGTAAAAAAGTTTTCCTAAGTATTTCTCGTGATATCACTGAACGGCTAAAAACAGAAGAATTATTACGAAAATCTGAAAAACTTGCTGTTGTAGGACAATTAGCGACTGTAATGGCTCATGAGATTAATAATCCATTAACTGCAATGAAAGGGTTCATGCAATTACTAAAATCAACGGAAAGTGAGAATAATCAGGGTTATATTAATATAGTATCATCAGAGATTGAGCGTATAGAGAGCATTACAACTGAATTTATGGCGGTAGCCAAACCACAGGTAGTAAAAATGCAACCTAATGACATTAGTGTGCTAATGGATCAAGTTTTAATGCTACTACAACCTCAAGCAATGATGAATAATATAAAATTTAGAATCGATCTTAACCCTGGTATTCCATTGATTTCATGTGAAGGAAATCAATTAAAACAAGTATTTGTTAATATATTAAAAAATGCAATTGAATCTATGCCGATGGGAGGGGAAATTCTGATTCAATTAAATATACTTGATAATAATCAAGTAAGCATTCGTTTTATCGATCAAGGGTGTGGGATTCCAAAAGAACGTATACCATACCTCGGAGAACCTTTTTATAGTATTAAAGAAGAGGGGATTGGCTTAGGGTTAATGATCTGTTATAAAATCATTGAAACACATCAGGGAAAGATATTTATTGAGAGTGAAATGAATAAGGGGACTATAGTTGAAGTCACTCTCCCTATTTGTACACTTCAAAATTAAGATATTCTCTTACTGAAATTTTTTAAGAAACCATATAGAATGTAATGCTAATGTTACTTAATGAAATAATAAAGAGAAGAACACTGGTAAATGTACCCTATAGAATAGACACTTGAAAAATCCTGTTATAAAAACAACCTTTCTTTAGTACCAATACCAAAAGAAAGGTTGTTTTTAATATCGTAATTCTACTTAAAACATTTCTAATTTTTACTTGTAATACATTTTTTAACTAATTTTGGTTAAGTCATTTTCAAAGGCTTTATTATTAATTCAATAAGTATATTTATATATCACCATCCCTAATTTTAAAAATAGCAATTTCCTGAAAACTGTATATAGTTTCTTTCTGAAAGGAAGGGTATTATCAATTGAAACCACATGAAAGAATATCTGTTTACTCTATAGAATCTTTGCAGGATTTAATGAAATTACTAAAAAATCTAAAGATTTTATAACGTTGGAAATTGCTTCTAATAATTCCGCTATAGTCATTTCATATTTTAGAACATTAATCGATGTAAATATATTTCATGAAGAGGTTTTGACTTATATAAAAGAGAAGAGCTTCGATTCGTTACAAGATATTCAGTCTGTATTACCCTTTGAGAATTCAAAAATAACAAATCAAATGGAAGATATTCAGGATAGTATTTTAAATGGCTATATACTTATTCAGTTCGATACAGATAAATTAAATTGTTTGTTAGTAAATGTGTCAAAGAAAGAAAAAAGAGATATTACAAAAGCTGAAATTGAATACAATATTGTGGGTCCGCAAATCGCATTTGTCCAAGATTTAGATGTAAATTTAAATTTAGTACGTAGAAAGCTTCCAACACCTTATTTACAAATGAAGGAATTGAAAGTAGGATTTCTCTCTAACACAACTGTTGCGATTGTATATGTAACGCGAATTTCATGAATCATTATTTGTAGTCGAACTGGTCCTTAGGGCAATTTAGAGTAGACTTGAAACAGCATAGATTCTCTTAAGCTGAATATCTTATTGTAGAGGCAATCTTTATTACATGGGGGAGTCTGCATGGGATACTTAATACCTGTTGAATCTGATGTAAGAATTTTTGTAGAAGATATAAATCCGAAAGGTAAGAAAACAATACTTTTTATACATGGGTGGCCATTAAATCATAAGCAATTCGAATATCAGTACAATGTACTTCCAGCAATGGGATATCGATGTATAGGCATTGATTGGAGGGGGTACGGCAATTCAGACAAACCATACAGTGGATACAATTTTGATAGATTGGCAGATGATATAGCAGTAGTAATTAAAGCGTTACAGCTTAAAGATGTCACACTAGCAGGGCACTCTACAGGTGGTGCAATTTCAATTCGTTATATGGCTCGTTATCAAGGGTTTGGAGTATCCAAATTAGTCCTAATTGGTGCTGCATCTCCAACTAGTGTGGAAAAAGGGATTGCGAATAAGTTCATTACAGACACACTGAATGATCGCCCTAATATGTTGCAGGGTGTAACAAATCAATTTTTCTTTCAGAAAATCACTGGACCATTTTCCGAGTGGTTTCTACAGTTAGGATTGGAAGCGGCTAGTTGGTCGACAGCTGCGATTATGAGAACATTGAGAGATGAAAATGTGTATAGCGATCTTGGTAAAATAAATGTACAGACGCTAATTATTCACGGTATTCACGATAAAATTGTTCCATTTACTAAAGGAGAAGAGACGCAAAAATTATTGGGAAATGCACAACTTGTACCTTTTCAATTCAGTGGTCACGGCACATTCTGGGAAGAGCGTGAAAAGTTTAACCAGGTTTTAATCCAATTTATTGGATAAAAAATACACTATGTAATATGTACGTAGGCTAAATAGTAAGTAATAAAAGGAACGCACTTGATTAAAAACTCTATTCTGAGAGTTCCTTTTATTTTCAGCTATTCACTTCATCCAAAGTTGTATGAGAAGGAGATAAGCCTTACCAATACAAAATTACTAAAGGTATAAAGGAACAATAAAGGATAAGTATGGTATAAGAAGGGGAAAGTTGTTCTGCTTTATCCGCGAATGGCTCTAGTTTTGAACCAAATAGTGAGGCGTTAAGATGATGGGATTGATTATAGTATCTCGATATATTGAAGAACAGACACGTAAAGAATTAGCAGGTACAATGGCGTACGATAAAATTGAGTATGAACTATCCAAACAGTATCAACGGTTTACTAAGGATTATGAACAGTATAGATTACAAAACCCCTGTATTAAGGGGATTTTGTTTTTTTACATGACGAAATGCTTAAAAACATAATATAAAATAAACATGTTTGATTTTCATTCATGTTTAATCTTTATAAACATCCATTACTTTAAACGTTTGACAAACGAGCGTTAAGTCTGGAGTAAAAGTAAGTCCATACCGACTTAATTCCCAAGTGAAAAATTTAACGTGCTCACTATACCAATAATCATAGCTTAAATCGCCTTCACCCTCAGATCTTGCAAAATTACTTGTTACTTCATTCATTTTTAGTAAATCAATCTTTGTATATTTTATAATTGCTAATGGATTATTGTCTCCATCCAATACAATATCGTACTGACCAACTTTTTGAATTTCTTCCCCTTCAAGCTCATAAACACAATGTGCAGCGCATGTTCCTGTTTTGATTCCTTTAACTACTAATCTTCCTAATTCATCTCCCATTTCTTTGGAACCATCTCCAAACATCCATGCATCTGGAACTCTCATGTTTAACTCATTTTCTTTAGCGTACATATACCAATATTCTTCTATCTTATTAACTGACATCTGTCACTCATCTCCTTAATATTTAAATATTTTGAATTTAACACACGGCATATTATCTGTCAATATTTTAGAAGAACTTGCAATACAACTACATCGATAAATTTTTTTGTAAAATAAAACTCTTCATAATCATATTTCACATTCTGTAAACTCATGCAAATAAAGAAAACTTGTACTGTTATTATGCTGAAATTGTAATGGGAAAGTAAAATGGTTGAAAAGTACACGTTATAAATGGATTTATTTACTAATAATATTTTCTTTGTTTCGTAGCATATTAAACGTACAGGAGGTGATATGTGATGGCAAACAATCGTAACAACTCTTTAGTGATTGCAGGTGCAGAAAGCGCACTGGATCAAATGAAATATGAAATTGCACAAGAATTCGACGTACAATTAGGTGCGGATTCAACTGCAAGAGCGAACGGCTCTGTAGGTGGAGAAATCACAAAACGTCTCGTTGCTATGGCAGAACAGCAACTTGGTGGATATAACAAATAATGCTAGGTATAAAGTAGAAAAAGGAGAGATTATTTCTCTCCTTTTTTGTTTTGTATTCGATTATAAATAGTATATTTGTTATCTTTCTTGTCTCTCATTATTTGTTTCTTCCAGCCACTTAGAAACGGATTCTTGCATACGAGATTCTAATGATTGTATTATTTTATTTGATATAGCAAGTGCTTGATCCGCATACTTATTCGGGAACATGTTGCGCAAAGTAGGTTCATTTTCAGCACCATCTCCTGGTTCACGGTAATCTTCAATGATGTAATCATCCCCATTTTTTGTGACTGTCACACGGACTGGAAGTAAATGTCCTGCTTGAGGAACTGTCTGTGTTTCGCGGCTATATCCTTGCATGAGGGAATGGAGGTAGACATACATTTTTTCATCCTTCATCTCAGTTCCATAGATTACATGCGTCTCAAATTGTTTTTCTGTATGATTTAATTTGTCTTGATTCCAGGCAATGATACTTTCTGAAATAAGGGAATCTAGTTTGCTGTTAAGCGGAATGTCCGTTACATCCTTTGCCTCATTTTGGACAGAATCACACCCTGTT
Source organism: Bacillus sp. 22475 (assembly GCF_052044835.1). NCBI lineage: Bacteria > Bacillati > Bacillota > Bacilli > Caryophanales > Bacillaceae > Bacillus > Bacillus sp. 22475. The sequence goes on from NZ_JBQENW010000008.1 coordinate 250,515, forward strand.
GCAATGAAAACGAGTATGACAATGCTTACGGTAATCATTATCTTTCTCAAAATCTTATTTTCATATGTTAATGCAAAACGTCTGCTCATCAATTCACTCCATTTCTCTTCGTGCTAATCATCCACTGACATAAATATTTTATATAACAATAGTAAAATCGTCTTCAAACTAGAAACTTATTCTATCCAAGGGAATATATTGCATTATATAATACATACTATACCATTCTTACACATAACGGGAGAGACTCTATGAGAAAAGTTATAATGTATTGTGGGATCTTTATTATGATTCTTTTAAGCGGTTGTATCCGATTCGGACAAGACACTACAGATACCATTTATCTCATTCCAGAAGCATACGAAGGAGACCTATTGGTACTATATAATGTTCCAGGAGCTGAGTTGTTGCCAGAAGAAGATGGATTTCGTGTCGTCACTTTTTCTGCAGACGGGACTGCAGTTACATCTACAGCCGATATGAAATATGGGGAAGTCAATGACACGTATTACACGGTTAACAAGGAAGGTAAGCGCACCAAACTTGATGAAAGCTGTATACGCGTTGGTTCAAATGGAAGCACTACTGAAAACATTGGTAAAGAAAATGAACATACATTCTCATACGCGAAATTGGAAGTTACAACTAGTGCTTGCTCACAAAGCTTTTCATCCTATGGCAGAGAAGTATCTGAAAATCAAGAACATCCTGTAGAGAAGAAATTGAGGGAATTATTGGTGCTCGTAAAAGAGCAGTATATGAAAGTGAAATACTAAATTTTCAAAAGGGTGAATGGATGGATGATGTTAGGGATAGGGTTGATTGTAGTAGGCGTTTTACTTGTCAGCGTTGTATCTTACCGAGAAATAAAGAAAGCAGGGGGCGTAACCTGGATTGAAATTCTAGTCTACCCCTTTTTATTATTAATATGCGCGCTACTCGAGCATATTGATTTGCCAGGGTTTTTAATATTTTTAGGTTTGGTATGTATTGTTTTTGGTAGCTGTATGGTCATGGGCGTCAATATTCTATAACATTAAGAGCAAAGCATCTAGTTCAGATGCTTTTTTATTTTATTTTGTAATTTTTATTTTTAATGTCTATCACACTAGTTACCCAGACATACAGGGTTCCAAGTGCTGGTAAAAAACTTAGCAAGTTGAATGTATTCTCTATAATATAGAATGAAATAAAAATGGAGGAAAAATAAATAGACAATGGAAGAAAAATGTATACGTCACGTTTTAAAGATTTTAAACTTTGCACTTTATTCACCTCAGCTTTTCTGGCATTATGTTTTAAATAAGAACCCGTAAATTTGCAGATTCTCCTGGTGATGATTTTAAAATATGTAACTCAGTTTTAATCATAGAATGTATTGAGTCACTATAAAAATCAAATATTAATTTTCTAAAGAAGCCTATACAAACCTTATTGCGTTAGAAATACAGACCTAATTATAACCGTTGTAAATGGATCCAATTAGATTTCGGCCATCCCAGTATCCGCATCATAACTAGTAACACTTCCTGTCATCCCTTTTAAAATACCAACACGGACTGTTGCATTCGCACTAACTGTTACAATTTTCATCACATTCAGCCCCGTTTCGATAATATGCTTTGACTTCCCGCGTGATCATTTATTCGTTAGATAACAAAAACGCACCGTAACCCAGTGCGTTTCAGACAAATATACCTATATGTTTTACTTTGTAATTTGGAAGGAGCCACCATAATAATATGAAGTGTCTATCTTCAGTACTGCTACATATGTACCTGGTGTGTAAACCGTTGTAATTGGTGTTGTGAACCTAGAATAGTAGTGGTGTCCAGCCTCACCTGCAGAAATGGTTTTGTAGCGCTGTAATTCACCATCTCCGTTCAATCGATAAATCTTTACAACACCCACATCTTTTCCACCTATATACACCGTCGTATCAAACGTACCACCTTGTTTTAACGTACCAGGGGCTAATTCTTGTAGATAGTCCGCATTGTGATGCAATAAGAAATACGTTTGCCATGGCCAATCATCCACAACAGCTGAAGCTTGCTTAATCGTATTTACTTCAGCGCGCGCTTTATCAGGTAGCGTACTGTCTAAAACGATAAAACCGGAAAAGGTTAAGGCACAAATTAAAGCAAATGAACATAATTTTTTCATATTAAATTCCTCCCGTTTATCTGACATTGTCACAGTCCACTTACAGGTATTAGGTTGTCATCCATTAATTGGATTATCATTCTAAAATCAATATATCATTTTCTTTAAATTTAATCAAATTAGAATTTTCTAACTAATAATGAGGATAGATAAAATTCTACCTTTCTCCGTTTTTTCTATCATACAGAAGAAAGAACAGAGGTGATAAAGAATTTTTATTCCTCTCTCTTTTCAAACTAACAACATTTCCCGTTTGTACGGTACGAGACTATATTAAACATAAAATAGACACGAAAGGTGACTTAAATTAGCGAATATTTACATATAATCTAGGAGATGCAAGCTTAACATTTCATAACGGATCGATGGTGCCGTTTCAAGATGGACAATGCGCTACAACAAGTGGCATGTTGTATTTTTACCATGATGTTTTCCTCCAAGTACGACAGGAAACACCCAGTATTTTTATTCGTAATCATCCAACAAAGAAAGAGGGATACTTGTTAGAACACACAAGAAGTATCCCTGATTATTTCCATAAATTCTGGTATCATCAAACAGAAATTGCAGATCTATTCTAGAAAGATATGTTTGTTCGTCTGGAAAAATATTAGTTTGAAGTGAAGAAGTCCTACGAAGAAATAGTAACAGAAACGACATAAAATCATCATCGGTTCCATTTCAACAGACTCCGAATCCGATAGTAATTTTGTTCTGTTTACTCATGAGGTAACGGAAGAGAATTTAGAAGAACTTGCTACAATTGCTCATCAGTATAAAGAGGATACCATCCATTGTTACAATTACGGCAGTGTAGAAAAAGTAGGATAAAAGAAGAAAACATACCGCTCCAAATTAATATTCCGTGTGTTTTTTTGAACATACATTCCTTACTTTTAATGTATATATTGAATATATGGATATATCGTGTTATGATATGGATTAGAAACTCGCGTGTTTCAAATACAACATTTTTATCTTCTTGATGACCTCTTATCTTTCCGTAAGAGGTCTTTTTTTATCCCTCCTTATTTGCATAGCCGTTAAAATACTATGAAAAGATACTAGGAGACTACTACACTGTGATATTCTCTAGTATTTTTCTTTATCCATATTATCTATTGTTGGATAATTGATGAATTGTTAATTTTTGTATAATTCTTACAAAATAACTTTGAACCATTATTTATTTCAATATAAAATAATAAAGGGGTATATATGAATAGGTATGTCCTTTTTATGTAATGATAATGCGAATTGAAGCGTAATACTGAAACGGTAAACGAGAAGAATCAGGGCCGAAACAGATAGTAAGGAAAGTAAAACAGTAACAGCAGACAATACTTATAATGAAAACGTTCATAATGGACTGTCTATGGATGGAGAAAAAAATACGAAAAGATAAAAGGGGCAAATGAATATGAACAGAGCCTTTAAAGGTATCGTATTAGCAGGGCTAAGTGTGAGTTTCTTGCTAGCGGGTTGTACAATAGAAACATATGTCCTAACGCAGTCCAGAATATAAGCATGTAGATAAAGTATTCTAAGCTGATAAAATGGTAGAAGACAAGAAGACTATAGCGATGAAGAAATTGAAAGAGAACTAAGAGTTTTAGCATCCTGACTTTCTAAATAACATGAGTGTTTCTATAGAATGAATCCTTAGGAGGGCTATTGTGAAACCTTTAATCAATGGTATTTTATACTTTGTATTTTTTTTTGGAGCACTGTTTCTTATACTGGGTACTGCATTGGTTTTATTTATCGTGGCTGCATTACCAATAATCTGGAAGGGGAATCTATCATTTCTAATGATTAGTTTAGGTATAAATATACTTGTCATTCCATTGTCTTTTTTTATTGGCGGGATGGCAACAGATTCCCCTGGTAGTACGATGCACGATTTTTGGAAAGTATTTTTCTTTATTCAGGTAATTCCGTTCCCTCTAGTACTGCTATCTTTAGTTTGGTGGCTTATTCGTCGAAAAAAAGCAAAAGTTCATGTGTAGCGTTTTTAATGCAAATAAGCTGTCCGTTTTGGGAGCTTATTGTATTTATTACTAAACGTGATTATTTCCAAAATGAATGCAATAACACTATACAGTTAAATAGAAGGTGAAACATATTGAAATCTTATCAAACGTTAGCCCACTTGTATGCATTAGGACTAGGCTGCGGGCTTTGGGATAGAGAGGAGGTAATTTCATGGTGCGATAGGTTGATTGAAGCAAATGATCACCCGCCATATGAAATTATGGAGATATCTTTAATGTCTAAAGCAAAGCTGATATATATATAATCGGCTTTACTGTCATATAGCCGCATAGTTGATGAAAAATACTCGGTAAATATCCTTCTTTCTGTCTTAAATGAAAAGTTAGTAGCTCAGAAATGTAATGTGAAACAAGCTCTTACTTGCTCCACTCGTTTACTAGTAAACAGAGGCGTATATTGGGAAGAGGAATATTTTGATTTATACAGCCTTGATGATAGCTATGATATAGCACAGGAAGGGATCCATTTTAATAAAGAAGATGTGATTACTGCTTATATCGATACATTAGGTGCTTTTCGCGTCCATTTTAATGAGTTTGAAGATCTATATTTGCAAGTCATGAAACAGAAATGGCAAGGGTAGAAGGCAGGAAAAGGAATCATTGAATCGTAAGAGTTACTTCCTGTATTTATCACCAAATTTATCTAGCCAAGACGAATCTGTCTTCGTGTTGATGAATTTTTGTCTCTTAATAACTTAATGCTATCATCTTTAATTTTTCCGACAGCAAGCAAAGCTAGCATTTTTAATGCATAATCAGACGCTTGTAAAGGAGCATCACTATTTAAATTTTTACCAGAGAGTAATTTATTTAATTAGTAGAAAAAGGAAGGGACCTATTTGGCTCCTTCCTTTTTCTCATACATACATAACGCTTGTTGACAACTTATGAAATAATAGCATTCATCGCTATTAAAATATAGCACTAAAAGCGATTTAATGGATATGCAATTATACATATCCGTTTAATTGCATGAATGGGAACAAAATGATTTAACTCTTCCGGTATGGAAACAAATAGATTCAGGTATATTTAGGGTAAGAAGACCTGATTATTGATTGCTGGTTAAATCATATTTCTACGTATCTGAAACAAATTATTTCACTGGATTGTATGTTATAGATGGTGAGGGATTTATGAAATGTAGATTGTTTCTTGGTTTTTTGCTCGTGATTTTACTTTGAGGATACATCGGAAAAGAAGTTACGTTATATACGATTCAAAAAGGGGTATTAGTCAGTGCATACAAAGACACGCTCCGTTTCCTGTTTCCTATCCTACTAAATTACCATTCCAAGCAGATTCCTTCTCTTTCAAACAATTCATCCATTGAATAAAGATAATTCCGTCATATGTATCGGAGGGCATGAAGCTTTCTTAATACCATTTGGAATATATTTCAATATACTTCCGATACTATAACAGATCGAAAATTTCTCTATTGGAGGTATATAATGGCATATCCATTTCGTAACTTAGTATTTGAAGGTGGCGGGGTAAAGGGAAGCGCTTATATTGGTGCCATCCGTGCACTAAATGAAGAAGGGATTTTACCAGAAATACAACGATTTGGGGGGACTTCAGCAGGAGCGATTACTGCATTACTTTTAGGTCTTTCCATTCCATTCGCAGATCTTGTAAAAATCCACAAAGACATGAATTTCAAAGCGTTTAAAGATGATGATTTTTCGATTGTACAAGATAATATTCGTTTATTTTTTGATGGTTTTGGTATCTATAAAGGGGATTTCTTCACTGAGTGGTTAGGAAAGATCGTTGAAAAGTGGACAGGGAGTAAGGACACAACCTTTCAGCAGTTATATGACAAAACAGGAAAAGACGTGTTTTTCCAAGGAACGAACATTTCTACACACCAGCTTCGTACGTTTTCTCGCGAAACGACACCTGATGTCCCGTTAGTAGTTGCTGTGCGGATTTCGATGTCCATCCCATTCTTTTTTAAATCTGTGGAATGGGATAAAGATTATTATGTAGACGGAGGTGTACTCGATAACTACCCAATTCGTTTATTTGATCGGAAAAGTTTTGTGAATAAAGAAGAACACTTCACGACCACAGATACGATTGACGAGGTTAATAAACTGGTAAGCAATACGGAGGATCATTCTACACTAAGAAGCTTACACACGAAATACAATGCATCTTTCTTTGATCCTGCAGATGAAATTGTCTACAACAAAGAAACACTGGGTTTCCGTTTAGAATCTCAGGCCGAGATTGCCATGTTAAAACATATCGCAACTTCAACAGAACATCATATTGGCCATTCTCTTATTCATTTTGCATGGAATTTGTCTCAAACGATGATCAAAGGTCATGAGAGCGGAAAAACAACCAAAGAAGATGCTGCCCGCACTGTATTTATCAATACATTCTTTACGCCGTCGTTTAATTTCGATATCACAGAAGAAGAAAAGAAAACACTCATGAATTCAGGCTATACTTCTACTAAAGACTATCTACATCAGTTTAATACGTCTGAAGTAAAATTGTTTAATCGACCATAAAGCCGAGTGCAATGCACTTGGCTTTTTTTAATCGTCCTGTAAATTTTTTTAGTAGCTAATAAAAATTCGGATAGATTATGCATAGAACAAGAGAGAGGAGATAACAGAAAGTAATAAATATAAGTTTTGATGACTTCTTATTTTGTAAAACTAGGGTGTAGAAAGGGTGAAACAGGTGGAAGGAAAACGAATTATGATTTATAAAATTTTTCGGCTAACACAGTACAAAAGAGAACCCTAAAACCGTGGATAGGAATGTATCAAAAAATGAATAGAGTAAAAAGGCGGATTTCTTGTGAAAATAGGGATTTACTTTTTCTTTCTACTGATAATAAAGCGTTATGTAGACTGGGAATGTATAAGGTATTCATTGCTATTCCCTCAAAATGCTGATGTTACATCATATTAAAATAACCCCTAATTTAAGTATTGAAATTCTCTAAATCTCGATGTATTATATTCTTGGATTTTCTCACTTTGCGAAGCCGAGAAACATCATCACTTCTGAACGAACCCGAACTCCAGCGGGTTCCTTGGATTTACTTGAACTTATTTTTGAATCATTGTATTATATTTTCGAGTCTTACTTATATAAATCATTATCAGGAGAATCTGCAGATTTGCAGGTTCTTTTTTTATTTTATCGAAAGTAAACTTTTAGCCAGTAGTTTATTTTCAAACTATTGATTTTTATACTTGTTTAGTAAAAAATCAATGAGTTGCAAAAACATCTCTATTTTTATTCCATAACTTTCTAAATTTTGTTCGCGATAGTTTGATATTGTAAAAAAAGAAAATATGTGGAACGACATCACTTTGTTTTTTATACAGCTTTGTAATTAAACTATAATATTGTATTTTTTCTTCATTATTGAAATTAGTAATAATAAAATATATTATTGAAAAGCACAATTTATAATTCAAGTAATCAAGCATATGTACCTATAATAATTTGAACATTCGGAAATTATAATATCGTCTAAAAACGAGGTGAGATTCATAGAAACAGTACATATTAAGTGGTATGGCATGTATAGTATAAATGATTTTTATAATAGGGAAGAAGCTTTTAAGAAGGGGCTATTTGCAATCTCTAGAGTATATGCTAAGAATGTAACATTGCTCTATATAGGACAAACCAAAAGAAGCTTTATACAAAAGATAAGAGAACTTAATAAAGAGTGGACTTTTGATGAGAGCGAATTAAAGATTACATTAGGAATAATAGAATTTCCTAGTGGTGAAATTTACTCTGAAAAGAAGGTAAAAGAGATAAAATCTCTTTTGATTTTACGACATACCCCATTAGAAAACGAAACATCTTTATTATACTATAGAGGGAAATTTAATTTAAAAATTATAAATAAGGGAAGAAGAGGCTTAATTGTTAAAAAGCTTTCTACAGGAGATCTAATGTGGACGTAATTGGAATCACCTTTGAATAAAATTGAAGGTTTCTTAAGTGCAGAAGCTTATCAATTTTTAATGTATTAAACTATTTTGAATAACATATGTCAGATACTTGAAAAAACACAAATTATATTATGATATGAAATCCTGTATGGAAAGTGTAGTTTATTTCTATTGTTTAATAAAAATATTAAGAATTTTAGGGATAATACATAAAGAGTAGAGGAGAAAGTAAAAACGGAGGTTTGAAGAATGGGACAAGTAAGCAGATTTCAAGAAAAACAACAGAATCGTCGTCAAAAGGCAATTTTTAATATTGCATTTACTTTGGTATTAGTGACAGTTGGTATAGTGACATACCAGTTGTTTACCCCTTCTAATACATCAAAGAAAGCAATTGCTCAAGAAAAGAAAGTAACAAAGATAGAAGAGAAGAAAACTAAAGATAAAGAAACAGCAAAGATAGAAGAGAAGAAAACTGAAGATAAAGAAACAGCAAAGATAGAAGAGAAGAAAACTGAAGATAAAGAAATAGCAAAGATAGAAGAGAAGAAAACTGAAGATAAAGAAGCAGCACAGTTAGAAGGGAAACAAAAAGTAGAAAAATCGGTAAAAACGAACGGAACTGAAAATAAAGAGGAAGAAAAAACGGTATCTCAAGAAAAGGATCCTCAAACTAATCCTTCATGGAAGCCAATTGGTACAGAGCAAGGAGCAAAACCTGATATGAAATTTAAAGAAGGAACAGTAGATTGGAGTGAGATGAAAAAAGCAATCTCTTATGCTGTTGATGTTCCAGAGAGCCAATTGATTTTCGATTTTATTGGAAATAATGGTAATAATAAAGCCTACGGTAATGTACGAGATAAACAAAGTAATAAAAAATATAAGGTTAATATTGATTGGGTAGAGAATCAGGGGTGGAAACCAG